>CAYRTA010000094.1:0-9247 GCA_964427045.1 uncultured Hoministercoradaptatus sp.
ACCGATTATTTTTATTTCTTCGGCTTCGGATAATATGAATATTGTTATGGCCATGAATATGGGCGCCGACGATTTTATCGCAAAGCCCTTCGAAATATCCGTTTTAACTGCAAAGGTGCAGGCTATGCTTAGGAGAACGTATGATTTCGGCGTGGCGGTTCCGGTGATGGAACACCGGGGCGCCATTTTGAACACGGGCGAGCAGACCTTAATTTATGGGAAGGACCGGGTTTCCCTTACAAAAAACGAATACCGGATTTTGCTGACGCTTCTGAAAAATAAAGGAAAAGTGGTCAGCCGGGAAAAACTGATGGAAAAGCTTTGGGAATCGGAAAGCTTTGTGGATGATAATACACTGACGGTTAATGTCAACCGCCTGAGAAAGAAACTTGCTGCCATCGGTTTGGATAATTATATCGAGACAAAGTTTGGTGTTGGATATTTGATTTCTTAGTATGCGGCTATTGCAAAAAAATTAGAATTGAAAATAGATTTGGAGATGGATATGAAATTTTTAAGAGACTATTTAAAAGCAAAGAGGGGCGGGTTGTTTCTGTGGCTGGTGTCCTGTCTGACGTTTGGTCTGGTCTTTTATTTATATGAATTACCGTTATTGGCAGTCCTATATCCGACACTGATCTGCGTTGTTTTCTGGTTGATTTATATAGTGAGGGATATTTACAGGACAAAAGAGAGGCACCGCAGTTTACAGAGGGTTGCCGATTTAGGCGGCGCTTACGTGGAGGAGGCATTTTTGCCGTCCCGTTCCGTAGAAGAGCGTGATTATCAGAAAATTATCGAAAGGCTTGGGAAGGAAAAATATGATCTGCAGGTTCGGATGAACCAGCAGTATCAGAATATGATAGAGTATTATACAATCTGGGCTCATCAGATCAAAACGCCGCTGACGTCGATGCGGCTGCATCTGCAAAAGGAGGATTCCGCCTTTTCCCGCAGTATCTATCTGGATTTATTGCGAATCGAACAATACGTGGAGATGGTGCTGATGTTTTTGCGTTTGGATTCGGATTCTACGGATTATGTATTTCGTAAATATAAACTGGATGATATTGTAAAGGATGCCGTAAAGAAGTTTGCCGCAGAGTTTATTGACCGTGGCATTCGCCTTTCTTATAAACCGCTGGAGGCGGAGGTTATTACCGATGAGAAATGGCTGAGTTTTGTTATCGAACAGATTATATCAAATGCTTTGAAGTATACGCCCTCCGGCAAAGTGATCATTACCTGGGAGAAGAAACAGGTTTTGTGTATTCGGGATACCGGTATTGGTATTGCTCCGGAAGATTTGCCCCGCATTTTTGAAAAAGGATACACAGGTTATAATGGCCGCAGTGATAAGAAGGCCAGCGGGCTTGGATTGTATCTGTGTCAGAGAATTTGTAAAAACCTTGGTCATAAGCTTTGGGTGGAGTCGGTACCGGATGAGGGAACGGCTGTATATTTGCAGCTGGCCTGTGAGAAACGGGTATATGAATAAGCGTATGAAATAATGAAAATAAATGAAATGTGACAAAAATGTAAGATTAACAGGGGGAAATGTAAGCCGATTCGATGGAAGCACATTTCCCCTTTTGCTATAGTTAATTCAACGGATGACGAAGAGAGATGAACATGTGGCTGCGGCGGCAGGTGTGTGTTCATTCATCCGGCTGAAGAAATAACCTTCAAACATATTATTCGAGGAGGATTGAGTATGAGTATATTAGAGGTAGATCATTTGCGGAAGGTTTATACGACCCGCTTTGGGGGAAATCAGGTAGAGGCGCTGCATCAGGTGTCGTTTCAGGTCGAACAGGGGGAGTATGTGGCGATTATGGGCGAATCCGGCAGCGGAAAAACGACATTGTTAAATATTTTGGCGGCGCTGGACCGTCCCACCAGCGGTACCGTTTTGCTGGACGGGAAAGACCTTACAAAATTAAAGGAAAAGGAGGTTGCCACGTTTCGCCGGGATAATCTGGGATTTGTTTTTCAGGATTTCAATTTGCTGGATACGTTTTCTCTGGAAGATAATATTTATTTGCCTCTGGTGCTGACCGGAAAGCGGTATGAGGAGATGCATAACCGTTTGATGCCCATCGCTTCTCAGTTGGGAATTAAACAGCTTCTGAAAAAATATCCTTATGAGGTGTCCGGCGGACAAAAACAGCGGGCGGCGGTTGCCAGGGCACTGATCACACAGCCAAAACTGATTTTGGCGGATGAACCCACAGGTGCGCTGGATTCCAGAGCCACGGATGAATTGCTGCGTTTGTTTGAAGGAATCAACAGCCAGGGACAGACCATTGTAATGGTGACCCATTCCGTGAAGGCTGCCAGCCATGCGGGCAGGGTTTTGTTTATAAAGGATGGAGAAGTGTTTCATCAGATTTACCGGGGCGATTTGCGGGAAGATCAGTTATACCAAAAGATTTCCGATACGCTGACTATGCTGACGATGGGTGGTGAGAAGGAATGAAAAGATTCTTCTATATGAAAATGGCCTGGACAGGAATGCGAAAGAACCGGCAGTTCTATCTGCCCTATTTGATGACCTGTATGGCCATGGTTATGATGTTTTATATCATAGCATATTTGTCTGATTCCCCGGTGCTTATGCAGATGAGAGGCGGAGCCACCATGGAGTCGATTCTGAATTTCGGAAAGTTTATCATCGGCGCGTTTTCCGCGATCTTTCTGTTTTACACCAATTCTTTTTTGATCCGCAGAAGGAACCGGGAATTTGGATTGTATAATATACTCGGCATGAACAAGAACCATATCGGCCGGATTCTTATTTGGGAAAGTCTGATTGTGGCGGGGATTTCCCTTTTCATTGGAATCGCGGGTGGTGTTTTGTTTTCAAAATTGGCGGAGCTGGGACTTTTGCGGATTCTGGATGCCGATATAACCTATACCTTATCGATTGTTGGAAATGATATTCTTCAGACCATAGTACTGTTTGCCGGAATCTTTCTTCTGATATTGCTGGTATCTATTTTTAAAGTCCGGATTTCACAGACGGTCTCCCTGCTGCAAAGTGAGCGTGTGGGTGAGAAAGAACCAAAGGGAAATGCACTTTTAGCCCTATTTGGGCTAGGGATTTTGATAGCGGCCTATTATCTGGCCGTTACCATTGAAGATCCCATTATGGCGCTGCTTGTATTTTTTGTGGCCGTATTGATGGTTATTGTGGCAACCTACCTGTTATTTGTCAGTGGTTCGGTGGTTTTTTGCAGAATTCTGAAAGCAAAGAAAAGTTATTATTATAAGCCGAATCATTTCATTTCCGTATCTTCTATGGTTTACCGGATGAAACGAAACGGAGCGGGACTGGCGTCCATCTGTATCCTGAGTACGGGAATTCTGATTATGATTGCCTCAACAGCCAGTTTGTTTATCGGCGCGGAAGATGCGCTGAAAAAGATGAGCCCCTATGATTATCAGCTGCAAATGGCTTTTTCTTCTACAGCAGATTGTACGGAAGAACAGTATGGGCCGGTTCGCCAGATTGCGGCGGATATGACTGCGGATGACCGGAAGGACGAAATAGGATATACCATGATGGAAACCGGGGGTTCTCTGGAGAACGACGGAAATGTGATCGTAAATATGTCTGAGCTGCCAAATTATGATAGTACAAAGATTGGTTATTTCTACATCTTTTCGCTGGAAGAATATAACCGCCTGAGCGGAACGGATACGAAATTGGAGGCAAATCAGGCGCTGGTCTATGGCATGGAAAAAACGTATCCTTATGATCAGATCTCTTTCGGTCAGACAGGGAGTCTTAAGGTAACCACGATCGATTCTTTTCCCGTTGCCGTAGGTACAAATTCTATTTCCACTTTCAAACATTACTATGTGGTTGTTCCGGACTTTGAAGCTTATATAGAACCTATGCTTTCCTGGGTCAATGAAGACAGCGGATCCAACATTTGCAGCCTGGAGTATGTTTACGCATGGAATGTGAACAGCACTGAAAAAGAACAGTTACAGCAGAAAGCAGAGCTGGATGAAGCTTTGGGGCAGTACTTCTCCGGTCAGAAAGAGGGTGAAAATCTTGTTACAGCTATATATAGCTATCATTTGGCTTCTTATGCCGAACATCGTGAAAATTTTTATAGTCTTTATGGCTGCCTGTTTTTTCTGGGTATCATGCTGAGTATCGTATTTGTTTTGGCGACGGTATTAATTATCTATTATAAGCAGGTATCGGAAGGCTACGAAGACCAATCCCGTTTTGAAATCATGCAAAAAGTAGGTATGACCAGGCGGGAAATCCGAAAGAGCATTAATTCTCAGGTGCTGACCGTATTCTTTGCGCCGTTTTTGATGGCCGGCGTCCATCTGGTGTTTGCATTCCCTATGGTTTGGAAGATACTACAGTGCTTTGGCATTACGAATCTTTCCCTGATGATCGTAGTAAATGTCGTGTGGTTTTTGATATTTGGAGTTCTGTATGGATTGGTATACCGTCTGACTTCCCATGTCTATTACCGGATTGTTGCCTCCTAAATGGTGTAAGCTTCCTGAATGTATTGAATGTATCTATGGAACAAGTTCCGTGAATGTATCCAGGTCAGAAATTCCTGTTCCCATAAGTCGTGAAGTATGCTATTATAATACGTGTGAATTATGGGACAGGAAGGAACTTGATAATTATGAATTACGTCGTTTTTGATTTGGAATGGAATCAATGTCCATATGGTAAAGACCGTGAAAATGAGCGGATTCCTTTTGAAATCATTGAAATCGGCGCTGTGAAACTAAATGACCAGAAACAGATCATTGATCAGTTTCATACTTTGATTCAGCCAAGAGTATACAGACGCTTGCATTTTCGAACAAGAGAGATCATAGGCCTGGATATGAAAGCTTTGGATAAGGGCAGTGCATTTTATAAGGCCGGAAGAGAATTTATAAAATGGTGCGGCGAGGACTATCGTTTTTGTACCTGGGGGAATTCCGATCTGATTGAGCTACAGAGAAACATGAAATATTACGGTGTGTTGTCGCTTTTGAAAGGACCGATTCTCTATTGTGATGTCCAGAAATTGTTCAGCCTTGATTTTGAGGATGGAGACAGCCGCAGATCTTTGGAATATGCCGTAGATTTTCTGGGAATGGAGAAAGACGGAAACTTTCACCGGGCGCTGTCGGATGCGATTTACACGGCCAGGGTATTTGAGCGAATTTCCGATGACCGGATACGGGATTATTATTCCATCGATTGTTTCCAGAATCCGAAGACGGAGGAAGAAGAAATTAAAGTGATTTTTCCCGGCTATGAAAAATATATTTCCCGGGAGTTTGACAGCCGGGAAGCGGTGATGGAGGATAAGGAGATTCTCACGAGCCGCTGTTGTCTGTGTGGGAAGAATGCACGCAAGAAAATCCGCTGGTTTGCCAGCGGTCAGAAAAATTACTATTGTCTGGCTTATTGTCCCCGACACGGCTGGCTGAAGGGAAAAGTGCGAATGAAACGTTCCGCCGATGGCAAAGTGTTTGCCGTAAAGACCATGAAGCTGACGAATGATGCGGAAGCGGATTTGATTCGGGAGAAGAAAGAGGAGATACGCAGAAAGAGGCGGGCAAGAAAGAAAATGGAATAAAAGGCGCATACCTGACACAAAAATCGTCGAGTATGCGCTTTATTACGTTATTTACGTCTTCTGCGGCGTCTGCGTTTTCTGCGCCGGATCATCAGGATGATTTCTAAAAGCAGCAGCAGTAATAATAGTCCAATCAGTAACAAGACGTAGACAGGGAGTGAAATTATATAGGAAATAGCGCTGACAAGGGCCGCCTTTGGTGATTTCTTTATTTCGGAAACAACAGTTTTCACCTGCCTGGATACCTCTTCGGGTATTATGTGGGAAGTCTGGCCGCTGTAGGCTGTCAATAATTTTATGGAACCGCTGGTGGAGATCATTTCGCTGCCCACCTGGTATCCGCTAAACTGATAGCCGCGAATGAAGTAGTCATCGGTCATGGAAGGAACGGCCTGGACCTGATCGGCAGATGCCGTAATGGGAATCGTGGCGATGCAGGCAGACCGCAAGGTATTTAACGTAACGGAAGGACCGAAGTAGAAGGTCGGATAACTCAGCACATTATCCGGATCGGTACTGGGAGAATACATGGTTATATTTTGGAAGTTATTAAATCCATAGTCCAAAAGAGCCGCCGTATCCTCATAGACACGGGCGCCATTGGTCCGCAAAGATACGCAGACCAGCCGCCGCCCGTTTCGTTCGGCATAAGTTACCAGCGTATTCAGCGCGGCCTGTGTAAATCCCGTTTTTCCTCCGGTACAGCCTTCGTATGTATAGGTGCGGTCCGGAAGCATCTTATGATGATTATTAAGCCAGCGTTCTTCACCGCAGACATTGGTGGTACCGATGCAGTAGATGGTGGTCCGGCAGACCTGGCGGAAAATGGGGTTGTCATAAGCAGCCTGCGCGATCAATGCCATATCGTGGGCGGTAGTATAGTGGGTTTCATCCGGCAGTCCGTTGGGATTGGCAAAATGCGTGTTGGTACAGCCCAGTTCGGCCGCTTTTTGATTCATTAAGTCTACAAAGGCTTCTTCGCTGCCGCTGACGTGTTCGGCAACGGCAAGGCAAACCTCATTGGCGGACTCCAGCATCATGCCGTAGAGACAATCCTTCATGGAAAGATTTTCGCCGACACGGATACCGATATGAGAACTGTCCCGCTCGATGCCATAAATCGCATGCTCGGAAAAGATAACGCGCTCCGTCAATTTGGAATTTTCTATGGCCAGCAGGGTGGTCATGATTTTGGTGATGCTGGCAGGATATTTGATGTCATCCATATTTTTTGCATATAAAATAGCGCCGCTGTCCAAATCCATAACGACGGCGGACTCTGCCCATATGGCAGGACCGGCAGGCCAGCCCTCAATGCTGTCTGTCTGAATTGGTTCGTAATAGGCGGCAGGGTTCGGATCGATGACCTCCTCTTCTTCCCCTTCCGTGCTTTCGGAAGTTTCATTTTCCGGAGAGACCTCCGTGCCGGTATCATTTGATACCGCATTGTCGGTATTGACAGCCCAAACAGGATAGACGCCGCCAATACACAGAGACAGGATACATAGCCAACTGATAAATATCTTTCTGTACATAATATACCTCAAACGACACGTAATATAAACTTAGTATACCATAGAGGCTTTCTATCTGAAAATCATAAAATAGATTTTTTTATGGCGAATAATCTTGACATAATGATATCATTTTGATATCATTATGTCATAAAAACAGGGAGGGATATATAATATGGAAGAAAAAATAATAAGCAACCGAAAAAATGGTATGTTGGTTTTAATTGTAACGATTCTTTTGTATTTACTGGCAGTTTTGGCCGTTTATATAGGCTGCAGAGGTAATGCCGCGGCGCTTGGTATCGGTGCCGTATGGCTTGTCATTGGATGGATTCCGCTGCTGGGTTTGAAAGTATTGCGGCCCCAGGAAGCACTGGTACTCACCTTGTTTGGTAAATACGTGGGCACCTTGAAGAACGATGGATTCTATTTTGTGAATCCTTTCTGCAGCAGCGTAAATCCGGCGGCGAAAACGAAACTGAACCAGTCCGGTGATGTGGACGGAGGAACAAAAGGCGCTTTTTCCTTTGCCATGAAGGGACAGAATCTGGATTCGGATTTTGTGGCCAGCAAAAAAATTTCTCTGAAGATTATGACCCTTAATAATAATCGTCAGAAAATCAATGATTGCCTGGGTAATCCGGTAGAGATAGGAATTGCCGTTATGTGGCGGGTGACCGATACGGCCAAAGCGGTTTTCAATGTGGATAATTACAAAGAATATCTGTCTTTGCAGTGTGACAGTGCGCTGCGTAATATTGTACGGCTGTATCCTTATGATATTGCGCCGAATGTGGATACGACCGGAGATGGCATTGCAGATGAAGGAAGTCTGCGGGGATCCAGTGAGGTGGTAGCCGCCCGTATCCGGGATGAAATTCAGGAAAAAGTGAAGGAGGCAGGTCTGGAAATCATCGAAGCCCGCATTACGTATCTGGCTTACGCGCCGGAAATAGCGGCTGTGATGTTGCAGCGGCAGCAAGCTTCTGCTATTATAGATGCCAGAAAAATGATCGTGGACGGAGCCGTTGGCATGGTGGAGATGGCGCTGGAACGCCTGAATGAAAACCAGGTTGTAGAACTGGATGAAGAACGGAAAGCAGCAATGGTGTCTAACCTGCTGGTTGTCCTCTGCGGAAACCATGATGCGCAGCCCGTTGTAAACTCCGGAAGCTTATATTAAGAAAGAAATAAATGATGCGAGGTGATGAGCCATAGGAGACGGAAAGAAAAAACAAGTGCCGTTAAGGCTGTCAGAAAAATTATATAATGATATCGCAGCCTGGGCGGAGGATGATTTTCGTTCCGTAAACGGCCAGATCGAATATCTGCTGACGGAGTGTGTGCGCCAGCGGAAGAAGAATGGAAAATATGTTTCCGAGCATCTGGATGAACCCATAGAGCTGGATATCTCGTAATGGTCCATTTGGACGACGGAGAAACGGCCCAAATGACCTCGTAATAGCTGCAAGCTGAACTGTTACCGGAATCGCGACAAAATCAAGAAATACTCTTGACAAGCCTTTCCTGATTTGCTTATAATAACCATTGATCCGAAAGTTGATCAATTCAAAAACGAAGACGGAGACAGTAATCTGTGATCCAAAGTCCCAGCGAGCCGGAGAAGGTGAGAGTCCGGTATGAGTAGAAGCAGATGAATATCACTCCCGAGTTGCTATCTGAAAGAGATGCAAAGAGGATCTTTGATCTTTTGTAGGAGATGCCGGATTTCCCCCGTTAGAAGGAACGTGTATCGGCCGAAAGCCCGTACAATGTAAGAGGTGGTATAGCGAAGGTAGTTATTGCCCTCGTCCTGTTACAGGACGAGGGTTTTTTATTTTTTCATAGGAAATTACTTCATTTTGTTCTTAGCACAATACGGTTTCCTATGAAAAATAAAAGCGCTCCGCGCTGGAATCTTTTTTCATGGACATTGACTGGAATAAGGAGGTTTGAAGATGTATCAGAAGGTTTCGACAAATATGAATTTTGTTGAAAGAGAAAAGAACACGGAAAAGTTCTGGAAGGAAAATGATATTTTCAAAAAGAGCATGGAACATCGGAAAGAGGGAGAAACCTATACTTTCTATGATGGACCGCCAACTGCCAACGGAAAGC
>CAYRTA010000095.1:0-9215 GCA_964427045.1 uncultured Hoministercoradaptatus sp.
AAAACAGGCGAAACGCCTTGAAAATACAACGTTTTTAGAGGGCTTAACAGATAAATCGGAATTTGTAGACGCAGCAGCAGATTTATACGCCCAGTGGGAAGAAGAATACGGCGATGTGATTACCCGTATCCGCGCTCTTTCCGATTCTGCTTCAGGGGCCAATGAAACTGTTGATGACGGAACCGATACGGAGTAGGGGGTGTACATATGGATAAGTTTGTAGCAGGTTTTAAGAAAGTTCAGAAAGTAAACAGTTTTATTATCGCGGCAGCTTTGCTGGCCATGGTCGCCGTGGTGTTTTTACAGACCTTCTGCCGGTTTGTGATTTTCAAGAGTCTGACCTGGTCAGAGGAATTGTCCCGCTATTTATTTGTGGCAATCATTGCCCTCGGCATTAACCTGGCAACCACAAAACACCTCTTCGTAAAAATTGAAATTATTGACGGGTATTTAAAAGGAAAAGGATTGTTTTGGATGAGTCTGGTCCGCAAGGCAATCGCTATGTATGTCAGTCTGGTTTTTGTATACAGCGGATATGAACTGATTAAGATTGGCGGTTATCAGATCAGCCCGGCCATGAGTATCCCAATGAGTTTACTCTATGCGATTATTTTTATCGGTTTTGTTTTAAATGCCATTGCCATCATCGTTGATATCTATGAAGAATTCGGTAAAAAGGAGGGAGAATCATGAATTACGCAGCAGTAGCTTTGATTGTTGTATTGATTGTAGCCATGGCCTGCGGCCTGGAAATCACCTGGGCCCTTGGACTTTCCTGTGTTGTGGCGGTTTTGCTGGACCCGAAACTGACCTTTGTGGTAATTGCCCAGCGAATTTTCGCAAATTCCAACAGCTTTTCCATGTTAGCGATTCCGGCATTTATGCTGGCCGGCGATATCATGTCAAAAGGTGGTCTGTCAAAGCGGCTGGTGGCCTTTGCTGACTCCCTGGTTGGATGGATTTCCGGCGGTATTTCCCTGGTGTCCATCGTAGCTTGTACCTTCTTTGCGGCAATTTCCGGTTCCTCCGTAGCGACAACGGCGGCCATCGGCGGTCTGATGTATCCGGAAATGGTTGAGAGAGGATATCCGAGACCTTATGCGGCGGCCGTACAGGCCATCGGCGGAACCCTGGGTATCGTAATCCCGCCCAGTATCGTATTGGTTATCTATGGAAATATCACCGAGACCGACGTAGGAGCTCTGTTAATGGCTGGCGTGCTTCCTGGAATCGTATGCTGTATTTTCCTTTGTATCTATGCATTCTTTAAGGCAAAGAAATGTAACTTCCCGAAATCCGATAAGTTTTCTTTCAAGAGATTTCTGATTTCCTTTAAGGATGCTATCTGGGCGCTGATCATGCCGATCATCATCCTGGGCGGAATTTATGCGGGTATCTTTACACCTACGGAGTCAGCCGTTGTAGCCGTTGTTTACGGTATGCTGGTCTGCCTGGCCATTTATCGTGAAATTACACTGAAAAATGTTTGGGAGATTATTGAGAGTACAGCGATTGGTACGGCGAACCTGATGATTCTGGTAGTAACGGCCCAGATGTTCGGCTGGCTGATTTCCTACTATCAGATTCCCCAGGCAGTCACAGAGTTTATGCTGACTTTCGTTACCGGAAAGTATATGTTCTGGGCAATCATTATCATTTTGCTGACGATCTGCGGTATGTTTTTGGAGGTTGGCGCAACCAATTTGATTCTTGGACCGATCCTTGCTCCGATTGCCATAGCCTTTGGCATTGATCCGGTTCAGTTCGGTCTGGTATTCGTATTCCTGTTGGCCATGGGTCAGGCTACCCCGCCTTTCGGCACCTGTATGTTTGTGTCCTGTGGTATCAGTAAACAGCCTGTAAGTAAAGTATCGAAGGAATTGATTCCTTTTGTGGCAGTGGAAATATTCTGCGGTATCCTGTTTGCTTTGATTCCGGCTATTTCTCTGTTCCTGCCGTCGATCATCGGATAAGTAACGCTGGTCACTATCAATAAGCTTATGAAACATTGTTTTATAAATGTAAGTAAAGGAGAAAGACAATGAGTGAAATGATGAAAGAAGTTGTAGTAGTAGAACCCCATAAAGTAGAAGTTCGTGAAGTTCCGGTTCCGGAGCTGGCAAATGAGGATGAAGTTCTGATTCAAATGAAATCTGCGGGTGTTTGCGGCAGTGATCACCATATTTACCATGGATCCAATCCCTGCTCCACCTATCCGCGTATTCCGGGTCATGAAAACGCCGGAATCGTAGCTAAGGTTGGCGCCAATGTAAAGAATGTAAAGGCTGGCGATCATGTTATCGTTGATTTGCTTTCCAGCTGCGGCCATTGCTATCAGTGTACCCATGGCAGAAAGAATGTGTGTGAGACCGTTAAGGTTCGTGGTTCAGGCGCCGACGGCGGTTGGAGAGAGTACTTTACAGCACCGGCCAAAGAGGTGTATCCTATATCTGACAGCGTAAGCTGGGAGGATGCGGCGCTGGTAGAGCCTTTTGCCATCGGCTCTCATTGTACCGACCGCGGTCGTGTGGTAGAGGATGATGTGGTATTTATCCTGGGAACCGGAACCATTGGCTCCATCATTCTTCAAAGCTGTAAGGCAAAGGGCTGCAAGACGGTGATCTGCTGCGATATCAGTGATTCTTCCCTGGAGCGTGCCAAAGGATACGGCGCTGATTACGTCATCAACTCCAAGACAGAGGATGTGGTAGCCAGAATACAGGAAATCACCGAAGGCCACGGCTGTACCGTCGCTTTTGACTCTGCCTGCTTCCCAGGTTCCCTGACCATGTGTATGCAGCCGGGTATTTTATGCAACGCGGGACGTATGGTTCCGATGGGCTTTTCTACCGCCCAGGAGGGAATTACCCAGGCCATGATCAATCAGCGCGAGCTGGATGTGATCGGTTCCCGTATGTCTCAGAACGCTTTCGAGCCGACCATCAGGCATATGGAAAATGGAGATTATATTACGGAAGGTATTGCCACCACATTTATCAAATTCAGCGAAATCGATAAGGTATTTTATTTGATGGACCATCCCGATGAAACAGCGAAGAAAATGGTAATTTTGTTTGACTAAAGAAACCACAAACAGAAAGGGTAATAGTATGAAAGGGAATGAATTATTTAATATTGAAGGAAAAAAAGCCATCGTAACCGGAGGAACCAGAGGTCTGGGTTACGGCATGGCGGAAGGCTTGATGGAAGCTGGCTGTGAGGTAGCCATCGTGGGAACCTCCGATAAAGTTTATGCAGTGGCAGAGGAATTCTGCGGCCGGGGCTTCCGGTGCCACGGCGTGAAGGCAAACTTTGCCGTGCGCGAGGGCGTATACCAGGGATTTCATGAGTGTGTGGAAAAGCTGGGCGGCGATCTGGATATTATTGTCAATGCTCATGGCATCCAGAGACGTCACAGTGCGGAAGTATTCCCAATCGAAGAATGGGATGAGGTATTGAACGTAAATTTAAATTCCGTTTTTATTCTCTGCCAGGAAGCTGCTAAGATCATGCTGAAAAAGGGCTACGGAAAGATCATTAACATCGCTTCTATGGTATCCTGGTTCGGCGGACAAACCGTTCCGGCCTATACTGCTGCCAAGGGCGGCGTAACTCAGATGACCAAGGAGATGAGCAATGACTGGATTGCCAGAGGAATCAATGTCAATGCCATCGCTCCCGGCTATATGGCGACAGAGATGAACAGCGCGCTGCTGGATCCGGAAAATCCCAGATATCAGCAGATCACCGACCGTATCCCGGCAAACCGCTGGGGTACCGGGGAAGATATGAAGGGAACCTGCATTTTCCTGGCTTCCCATGCCAGCGACTATCTGGGCGGAGCAATCATTCCGGTAGACGGAGGCTATTTGGTAAAATAGAATATGCAGATATTGAGCAGCAGCGATTGTTGTCTTTGATATCCAAAAAATGAGGTAATCCCGTAAAATGCCAGGCTTTTGAAGCCTGAATTTTACGGGATTATTTTTGGCTTCATTAGAAAAGTACTCAGACAAAAAATTCTTTTTGATTTTGCAAACATCAATTTTGACGGTTTTTTCACATTTTTATGGCAGAATAATTATAATTATTCGTCAGATATGATGGTATAATACAAATCAAAGAAAGGCAAACAAGGCAAGGAGGAATTAATAATGAAAAGAAAGTATTTGGCAATGGTATTGACTGTAACTATGGGTACAACGCTGCTGGCGGGCTGCGGCGGAAATGATGACTCTTCGTCAAAGGCAGCCGAAACGGAGGCAGAAACCGCAGAGGTGTCCGAAGGAGAAAAGACACACATCACATGGTTTGCCAGTGATAGCGGTACTGGTGCACAGCAGGCTCTGGTTGACGCCTTCAACGAATCTCATGATGATATCGAGGTGGAATGGATCGTTGCGCCGAGGGGATCCGATGATTGCAGAAATCAGATGATGGCCGATCTTTCCGAGGGATCTTCTGAGTACGATGTTCTGCAGCTGGACAGCTGCTGGGCGGCAGATTTTTCGGATGCCGGGTATTTGGAGGAAATTGATACCAAAATGATGGAAGCCGGATTGAAGGTATCAGACTTTAACTGGGGTGCGATCCAGGCTGATACCTATGAGGCAAAACTGTATGCCCTGCCCTTGTTTCCGGATTTTGGCGCACTGTTTTTCCGGTCGGATATTGTGAACGAAGAAGATGCGGCTAAGTTGATTTCCGGCGATTACACCTATGAAGAGTTGATGGCCATGGCGGATAAATACGCCGGTCAGGGCGGAACGACTTACGGTCTTGCGGTACAGGGCGATCAGTATGAGGGACTTATCTGCAATATCAACGAGTGGACCGCTAACTTCTCTGATATTGCGAATGGTCTAAGTAATTTCAAGGAAATGGCAGAGGCGGATTATACACCTGACAATACCCTCTCTATGGCGGAGGCAGATGGTAATGAACTTCTGGTCTCCGGTCAGGTCGTTATGCTGAGGGGATGGCAGTCTGCCTATGGTAATCTGACAGAAGAAACAGTTGTCCATAAGGATCAGGTGGAAGCAGGTACCCTTCCGAAAGATGCAGGCTGCTGCCTTGGCGGATGGCAGTTGGGTATTAATACCAATTCCCAAAATAAAGATGCGGCTTTTGAATTCATCCGATACGCTGCCGCAGATGAAGGAAGCATCGTTTACTGCTCCGTAAGTGAACAGGTTCCGGCCTATATTCCATATTTGACGGATGAAAAAATGCTGGCTTCCAATGAACTGATGAGTAAAGAAGGAACCCAGAATTCCGTAAATAATACCATTCCCAGACCGACAGTGGCTAATTATTCGGAATTATCCGCTCAATTACAGGCCTCCATTCATTCTTATCTGACGGGGGACAGCGATCTGGATTCTACCGTGGTAGAAGTACAGAGTTTGCTGGATGAATATGGTTTTAAGAGTGTAAAATAGTTGTTGTACTGCCCGGTTACTGCCGGGCAGTTTTTTGGGTTTCTTCGTAGATGGAGCATAGTTCGTCAATGATCGGAGGACAGCCGAAATCCCTGTGATAAACCAGATTGATTTCCCGGTGAGCGTCAAAGTCCTGGATGGGAATCATTTTTAACTGGCCATGACGGGATTCGGTAATGCAGGAACTATGGGCCATTACCGAGGCGCCCAGATTGGACATCACCAGTGCTTTGAGGGTGCTGACATTGTCGATCTCCATAATAATGGAAAAATGTTTGAGCTTTTCCCGGTTCGCAAGCAGACATTCTTCGAATAATTGCCGGGTTCCGGCGGAGTGGGGGCGCATGATCAGCGGGATTTGTTTCAAATCCTCCAAAGTCACCGAGTCCCGGCCGGCATAAGGGTGTTTCGGGGACACCACGAGACAGAGATAATTGACGGACAGCAGACGGCGCTCCAGGTCAGAATCGGAAAGCGAGCCCTCAATGATGGCAAAATCCAGACTCCGGGTGGACAGTTTTTCATAAATCCGTTTGATCGTGTCGGTGATAATGGAGACGCGGACATTTTCATGGGCGGCGCAATAACGGGCAATGACCGCGGGCACCAGATTATCCTCCGCCGTGGGGGTTAATCCGATCTGAAAGGGGCGGTTGCCGGCCTTGTAAGATTTCAATTCCTTTTGAAAGGCCTGTTCCAGAATCAAGCCTTTCCTTGCATATTTTTCTAATAAAGAACCTTCCTTTGTCAATTTCATTTTCCTGGATTCAAAATAGAAAATTTTAATGGCATATTCCTCCTCCAGCTGGCGGATTTGGTGACTGATAGCCGGCTGGGTCATGTTAAGGCGGGCCGCCGCCTTCGAGTAGCTGCCTTCTCTAATGACCGTTAGAAAGGTGTGAAGTTTTTGATCGATCATATTCCTCTCCTATATAAATTATTTTTATGATAATCTAAATAAGTATAATTTGATTTTATCATAATTCTTTGGTATAGTAAAGCCGCGATAAGAAAGGAAACGAAATAATAAAAAGAAGGAGGCAAAAAAATGGAAGTATTGGAAAGTATGGGAGCGGATATCATGCAGTCCTGGCAATATCTGGTGCGGCTGGTTTTGGCGGGAATCTGCGGAGGCCTGATCGGGCTGGAACGAACCAAACGGCAAAAGGAAGCGGGCATCCGGACCCATGTGATTGTGGCCGTCGGTTCGGCGCTTTTTATGCTGGTATCGAAATATGGTTTCTTTGACGTGGTGGTGTATGATTCGATTCAACTGGATGCTTCCCGAATTGCTTCGCAGGTAATCTCAGGAATCAGCTTTCTGGGAGCCGGCGTGATCTTCTTTAAAAATGACAGCGTAAAGGGACTGACCACGGCGGCCGGCGTCTGGGCCACTGCCGGCGTGGGCCTGGCGGTGGGAGCCGGTATGTATACCGTGTCCATTGCCGCTACCCTGCTGATCATAGTGATACATTTTAGTTTTCACCGGGCGGCCGCCGTGGAAAGCTGTGTCATGGATACCCTTTTGGTGACTGTCTATAATGAGCCGGGTGTGCTGGAAAAATTATCCGTGGAATTGCAAAAGCTGGATTTAAACGTCAAGAAATGCTATGTGGTGAAGCATAAGAGCAATACCATTGCCGTGCGCTTTCTGCTTCGGCATTCGGCGGAGGTGGACTGGGCGGAAATCCTGGATTTTGTCTCTAAGCACGAATTTGTAAAATCCGTAGGAATGTAAAACCTTTGTCTGTCAAAATTCATTGTATCCAGCCGGGGATTCATGCTATACTGGACGGGATAAAAACTGTAAGTTTACGGACGAAACTTTCAGATGAAAATAACGGAAAACAAGGAGAAGAGAGCATGTTAGAAAAGAAATGGTGGCATGAGAAGGTTGCCTATGAGATTTATCCTAAGAGTTTTCTCGATACCAATGGAGACGGCGTCGGCGATCTTAGGGGAATCATCAATAAGCTGGATTATCTGAAGGACCTGGGAGTGGACATTATCTGGCTTGCGCCGATTTATTGTTCCCCGCTGGCAGATCAGGGCTATGATATTTCCGACTACCAGAATATCGATCCCCGTTTTGGAACCATGGAGGATATGGATGAGCTGTTGGCGGAAACCAAAAAACGGGATATGTATATTGTCATGGACTTGGTGGCGAACCATTGTTCCGACGAACACCGGTGGTTTCAAAAGGCCTGCGAGGACCCGGATGGCAGATATGGCAAATATTTTTATCTGGCCGATGGCGGAGCGGACGGCTCGCTGCCCAGTAATCTGCGCTCTTACTTTGGCGGGCCGGCATGGACAAAGCTGCCGGGACATGAAAATAAATATTATCTCCATTCTTACGCGGTGAAACAGCCGGATTTGAACTGGGAAAATCCGGTGCTTCGCCAGGAATTGTACGATATGATCAACTGGTGGCTGGAAAAGGGAATCGCCGGATTCCGTCTGGATGCCATCATTAATATTAAGAAATCCGATGTTTTAAAGAGCCGCCCGGCAGACCGGGACGACGGCCTGGTGACTCTGTACGCCATGCTGGAGGAGGCAGAGGGGGTTGTGGACTATCTGCAGGATTTGAAGGCCAACACCTTTGCTAAATACGATGCGTTTACGGTGGGTGAGGTACATACGAAGAAACCGGGCGCTTTAGAAACCTTTATCGGCAATGGCGGTCCATTTTCCAGCATGTTTGATTTCAGCCAGACAGCTTATGGCCGCGGCGGAAATGACGCCTGGTACAAGAGTCTGGATCATTTGTACGGGGAAGATTATAAGAAAATTGTCTTTGCCACCCAAAGAGAGATCGCAGATGTGGGGTATATTTCCAATATTATTGAAAATCACGATACTTCCCGCGGCGTTTACCATTTCATGCCCGATGGAAAGGCTACGCTGGAATCGAAAAAAATGCTGGGTGCGGTAAACTTTATGCTCCGCGGCCTGCCCTTCCTTTATCAGGGCCAGGAGTTGGGTATGACCAATAAGAGCTTTTCTTCCATCGACGAGGTGGACGATTGCAATACCCACAATAATTATCAGATCTGTTTATCCCTGGGGTATACTCCCAAGGCGGCTTTGGATAAGGTATCCAAGTTCTGCCGTGATAACGCCCGCACTCCATTTCAGTGGGATGATTCCGAACATGCGGGCTTTACCACCGGTACGCCTTGGATGGCGGTGAACCCCAACTATAAGGAGATCAATGAGGCGGCCCAGGAGAAGGACCCGGATTCCATGCTGAACTGGTATAAGCAGTTGATAGCCCTTCGCAAGAACCCGGAATACAAAGAGACCGTAGTATACGGAACCCTTGAGCCCTATAAAGAGGAACAGAAAAATCTGATGGCTTATTATAGGAAGGGAACGGACCGCACGCTGTTGGTCATCGCCAATTATCAGGAGGCGGCCCAGGAGGTGGAGCTTCCCTGCCAGCCTAAGAAGCTGTTGATGAATAATTATCCCAAAGCCGATATACGCGGCGGCGTGCTTTCTATGCAGGGATACCAGTTGGTGATTTTGGAAGTATAAGAGAAAATCTTCCGGCCATTTCCGCTGCCAAAGCAGCTTATGGCTAAACGCCATATGTCAAATTGCAGGAATGTTTGTTTACATGCGAGCATGATACATCCATTCCTGCGATTTGCCCCATGGCTGAATAGTTATCTGAAATCGTACGGTTTTCCTTAAATTGCTTGACAAACAGACAGCAGGATGGTATAGTAGTTAAGCGACATGGAAGTAGGTCTTTTTTTTATG
>CAYRTA010000096.1:0-9201 GCA_964427045.1 uncultured Hoministercoradaptatus sp.
GGAGTATCGCCTTGCCAAGGCGAGGGTCGCGGGTTCGAATCCCGTCTCGTGCTTTAAAAGCGTCCTTCGTAAGAAGGACCTTTTTTGTCTCAGGGAAAATTGACAAGTATTGCAATTTGAACTGTGCTGTTATCTTATGACAGAGATAATCAGGTGATACGGATAAAAAATGGAGGAGATACGAATGAAGAAGTTGTGGTCAGAATTTAAAGAGTTTGCGTTTAAGGGTAACGTTATGGATATGGCAGTTGGTGTGATTATCGGTGCTGCTTTTGGACAAATTGTTACTTCTTTGGTCAGTGATATTTTGATGCCCATTTTGGGCGCGTTGACTGGCGGTATTAATTTCAGTGATATGACGCTGACAATTGGCAATGCTGTTCTGGAGGATGGGGAACCGGCGGCCATTGCCTATGGCAGCTTTATTCAAAATGTGATCGATTTTCTTATTGTTGCCGTGTGCATTTTTGCCATGGTTAAGGTGATTAACCGGATTAGTAACGGACTGAAAAAGGAGGAGCCAAAGCCGGAAGAACCAAAGGGACCAACACAGGAAGAACTTTTGGCGGAGATCCGGGATTTGCTGAAAGAACGGAAATAAGGCGTGTATGAATTTATAGAGGGTATTATATGGAGGATAAAAGAAGAACCAGTTCTGGACGTTCGCAGAAAAACAGCAGGAATCGGAAGAGAAAAAAGATGAGTTATCGCCGAAAGGTTTATATGATTCAGATCGGTGCGGTTACCTGCGCGATTTTTCTTCTGCTAATTGTCGGAGCAGTGATATTGACAAAAGTGATTGTGGGAGATTCCGAGACGACACAGCAGGCTATGGAGCAGCAAAAGGAAGTGGAGCAATCTGAAGAGCAGCCGGAGGGCGGCGATTCGGATGTAGCGGATGAGGGACAGTCCCCGGAAGAGCCGGATGGCGAGAATCAGGACGGGGAAGAAGGAGACAAGGAATCCCAGAGCATATCTCCGGAGGAATCCATTCAGATAACGATCAGTGCAGTGGGAGATTGTACGATAGGTACGGATGAATCCTTTAGTACGGCGAATAATTTTGATGCTTTCTATATTGTTAAAAAGAAATTGAGCTATTTCTTTCAGAATGTAAAACCGGTACTGGAAGCGGATGATTTAACGATCGCCAATATGGAAGGAACACTGACAGAATCCACAGACCGGCAGGATAAGACCTTTGCTTTTAAAGGGTCGCCCAAGTATACGGCGGTTTTGACAGAGGGAAGTGTGGAAGCGGCGAATCTGGCTAATAATCACAGTCATGATTACGGTGAACAAAGCTATACCGATACGATTCAGTATCTGGAAGAAGCGGGTATTACGACGTTCGGTTATGACCGCGTGGCCGTTATGGATGTAAAAGGTGTGCCGGTGGGACTGATAGGCATTTATGAACTGGCAGATGGATTGGATTGTCAGACACAGTTGCTGGAAAATATACAGGCGGTCATGGATCAGGGCGCGGAGATTATTATCGTTTCTTTCCATTGGGGAACAGAGAAAGCTGAGTATCCGGATGAGGTGCAGCAGACACTGGCCCATATGGCTATCGATAATGGAGCGGATCTGGTGCTGGGACATCATCCCCATGTGCTGCAGGGTATCGAAGTTTATAATGGAAAGAATATTGTATACAGTCTTGGTAATTTCTGTTTCGGAGGAAACAGCAATCCTGCGGACAAGGATACCATGATTTTCCAGCAGACCTTTACGGTGTCCGGGGGCGCATTGGTGGAAGATAATGTGACCAATATTATTCCCTGTTCCATATCCTCGGTACAGGAATATAATGATTACTGCCCTACCATTTTGGACGGGACGGAGAAAGAACGGGTTCTGGCCAAAATTCAGGAACGCAGCGCTGGTATATCCGCAGAATAGATATCCGGAGAAAATAAAAAATCAATACAATAAAAGCTGTCCGTAAAGGGCAGCTTTTGTTATGCACCGGAGCTTTCATTCGTATGTCCCCGGCAACAAAGAGAAATCCCGGTAGGGGAGCTACCGGGATTTCGAGGGGAGTATAAATAATTAATAAGGGGTTATTAATTGTAAAAAAAATTTTTGAAGGGTAAATTCTTTTTACAAGCATGATTATAATACAGATTGGAAAAAATTGCAATAAATAATTGCATAAAGTGATGGAAAATTGTCATACTAACTGTGTAAGTGATCTGTTTTTTGGATTTCTTATGAAAAATCAATAACTGATGAGACTCAGGAGGAATGAATTATGGCAAGAAATTGTAATCAGTCAAAAAATACCACCAATGCGAGAAATCAGGCGGAGAACAGTACCAATGCGAATAACTGTGGTAAGAATTCTGCAAACAGCACGAATTCCAGCAACAGCACAAATTCCAGCAACAGCACAAATTCTATGAACAGCACGAATTCCAACAATAGCGTGAATGCTTCTAATTCCGCTAACAAAAACAAGGCTTCCAATAAAGCCAGCAATAAGGATACCAGCGATAGCTACAATGACAGATACTAACAGGAAATAAGACGTCTGAAATGACGAACCGGAACAGGGCAGAGTTCTACAGGCAGAACTCTGTCCTGTTTCATATACTAGAAAGAAAAAGGATGCAATAATGGAAGCGTTACGTTTGATTTCCGATCGGGAATTGGATGATTATATAGAATCCGGGAAACGCGTGGTTCTCCTGGATGTACGGCCGGCGGAGGATTATGAAAGTTATCATATCCGGACGGCCCGCAACATGCCTTATGAAGAAGGACTGGACTGGGATTTTTTGCCCAATGCGTTGATTATTGTTTATTGTGAACGGGGCGCCACCAGTATCTGTGTTGTCAGAGAACTTTTGAAAAGAGGTTACAGGGCAGTTTCTTTGGCCGGTGGAATCTTTCATTATCAGGGGAAAAATATGGTGCGCTGATTCTTGTGTTTTCTGCGGAAGAATAGTAGAATAACGGTTAGAGAACAGGCAGCGGTTTTTCTGATAGAGAAAAATTATGTGCCGGAAAAGTAGAGGTACGGGAAATGAAATATATGATAGCTTCTGATATACATGGTTCGGCATATTATTGTAAAAAAATGGTGGAAAAATATGGGGAGGAGCAGGCGGACCGGCTGATCTTGCTGGGTGATATTCTTTATCATGGTCCGCGAAATGATCTTCCCCGTGATTATGCGCCGAAGAAAGTGATTCCAATGTTAAATCAGCTGAAAAACCAGATTTACTGTGTACGGGGAAATTGTGATACGGAAGTAGATCAGATGGTTTTGGATTTCCCGGTGCTGGCAGACTATGGTTTCCTGGAAATTGAGGGAAGAGGTTATTATCTGAGCCATGGTCATGTGTATCATGAAAACCATCTGCCGCCGTTAAAGGCCGGTGATGTATTTCTTCATGGACATACGCATGTGCTGCGCATTATAGAAAAAGATGGAATTATCATTGCAAATCCGGGTTCTGTTTCCATCCCTAAGGAAGGGAACCCGCCTACCTACGCGATTTTGGAACATGGACGGCTGACCATAAAGACATTTGACAATGAGATTATAAAGGAACAACAATTATGAGAATGCTGGAGTTGATTGCCCCCTGTCATTTTGGGCTGGAAGCGGTGCTGAAAAGAGAAATTCAGGATCTGGGATATGAGATTAGTCAGGTGGAAGACGGAAAGGTGACCTTTCTGGGGGATGAGGAAGCCATTGCTTACGCAAATGTATTTCTGCGCACAGCAGAACGGATTCTTCTGAAAGTAGGACAGTTTACGGCAGTGACTTATGATGAGTTATTTGAAGGGACAAAAGCGCTGCCCTGGGAGGAATATATACCGGAAAACGGAAAATTCTGGGTGAAGAAGGCTTCTTCTATTAAAAGTAAATTGTTTAGTCCCTCTGATATTCAGTCAATTATGAAAAAAGCCATGGTGGACCGTCTGAAAAAGTCTTATCACAAGGAATGGTTTGAGGAGGACGGTGAAGAGTATCCTGTACGGGTGTCCTTAATAAAGGATGTGGTTACGGTGGCGCTGGATACAACAGGTGTTTCCTTACATAAAAGAGGATACCGGAAATTACAGTCGATGGCGCCTATTTCAGAAACGCTGGCGGCTGCTTTGATACAGCTGACGCCGTGGAAACGGGACCGGATTTTGCTGGATCCTTTTTGCGGAAGCGGCACGTTTTTGATCGAGGCGGCCATGATGGCAGCAGATATCGCTCCGGGTATGAACCGTTCTTTCCTCGCGGAAAACTGGAAACATCTGGTACCGAAGAAACACTGGTACCAGGCCGTGGAAGAAGCACGGGAGCGGATGGATATCCATTTGGAACTGGATTTACAGGGATATGATATTGATGGAGACGTGATTAAAAACGCCAGGGAAAACGCTGCGAAAGCCGGTGTGGATCATTTAATCCATTTTCAGCAGCGCCCGGTGTCGGATCTTCGCCATCCGAAAAAGTATGGATTCCTGATTACGAATCCGCCCTATGGTGAACGCCTGGAAGAAAAGAAGAAACTCCCCGATTTATACCGTCAGATTGGAGAAGCCTATGAACGGTTGGACTCCTGGTCTATGTATCTGATTACCAGTTATGAGGATGCGGAGCGCTATATAGGAAGAAAAGCGGATAAAAACCGAAAAATTTATAATGGCATGATCCGTACCTACTACTATCAGTTTTTAGGGCCTAAGCCGCCGAAGAAAAATGGGGTTACTGTTCACTGGTAATGTTCTGCGAGGTATTTTCATGCATGCATGAAAATACCGAGAAATACAACGCGCGAAATTATGCAGTATGCGTAATTTCTGCGCATCGCGAAGCGTGTTACTGGGAACGAAGTGAACGGTAACAAAATAAGGTCTTATGATAAAAGTGATGGTATTTTGGGTTGTATTTTGTGTCGAATGGTGATATAATTTATAAAAATTTTATAATTTATTGATTTAAAGTAACGAAATTTTGTAATGTAATGATAAAAAATATAGACAGAGTTCAATGGCGGACGGATAAATCTCACAGCTCGCTGTGAGATTTCTGCGTTTTGGGTATTATCGCAAATGAACAGACGGGAAAGGAAAAAATATGAAGTTTCAGGCAATAACAACCACTACGGCGGATGAAGCACAATTGGAAGAAGAATATCGTGCGGCGCGGGAAATTGGACCGGTAAGAGTAGGAACTACCTGTCTGTTTGTGCGAAAGATGATGAAAACAGAATATATTCCTTATAAAGTGATTACCCGGTGTTTTCGCAGAGTTGATTTGGTGCAGGCTTCTCTTTGCTGTGGAAAAGGTGATTTGCAGCTGGAATATCTGGTTGTATGTGTGGGCGATGAAGAGATTGCCCAGGTAAAACTTCCGGATGCCAGAGCCGGAAAAGCTTTGTTGGAAGAATTGAAGGCGAAAATTCCCCATGCGGAGTTTGTACGTCCTCAGAAAGCTGCTGCCGAAGGAGTTACAGAAGCATGACAGATGTAAATGAAGTGAAGGAAAGGCTGCTTCGTTCTTTTCAAAGATATTACAATATTCAGCGGGAGAATGTGGAACCGCCCTTTTTTGCCAAGGCGGAGTTTCACAGCCATGATGAACAGTATTTTCTGGTAAAGGCAGCAAAGATATCGGAGCAGGAATCTCATGAGTACGCATATTTTGCTTATGTGGATTTGCTGAATGAGACCCTCTTAAGTGAGATGGATGAGCATGCTTGGACGGAAGGCCTGTCCCATGTCGATCCGGGCCCGAATCACCGTGCTTCCGATGTGACATTGATCATTCTCGCAGATCATATAGATGGGGGAGCCGCAAAGCAGATTTCGAAATTGAATCATTATAAAAGTTATCGTTTCGGCCTGAGAGGCTACAGTACATACCGTTTGGTTGCACTTGAGTTATCAACAGGAAGATTGACCCACAACCGCCATGGTCAGAACCTGAAGAAACTCGTTGGCAATATATCTTAAAGAAATTATTTTATGAGTAAAGGAGAGAAAGAAATGACAGCATTACTTATCATTCTTGTTGCAATTGTTTTGCTGGTGATTGGTTATGTTACCTATGGTAACTGGCTTTGCAAACAGTGGGGCATTGACCCGACAAGGAAAACTCCTGCAATTGAAAAGGAAGATGGTGTTGACTACGTAGCTGCTAAACCGGCAGTATTGATGGGTCACCACTTCTCCTCAATCGCTGGTGCAGGTCCTATTAACGGACCAATTCAGGCATCTATCTTCGGATGGGTTCCGGTATTTCTGTGGTGTGTGATTGGTGGTATCTTCTTTGGCGGTCTGCAGGACTTCGGTTCTCTGTTTGCCTCCATTCGTCACGATGGAAAATCTGTTGGTGAAATTATCAAAGACTCTATGGGACGCAGAGCACAGAAATTGTTTATCATTTTTGCTTTATTGGTATTGATTCTGGTTATTGCTTCCTTCGTAAACGTAGTAGCAGGTACGTTCTTTACCGCTGATGGCGGATTCGGATTCACTACTGCGCCTACCGGAAACCAGACGACCGCTATGATTTCCGTTCTGTTTATTGTATTGGCAGTTATTTATGGTATCATTACCAACCGTTTTGGTGTAAAGACCCTGCCGGCTACCATCGCTGGTATCATCGGTATCGTTATCATCGTTGCTATCGGTCTGAATGTTGGTTTCGTTATGAGCCGTACTGCATGGATCGTATTTATCGCTATTTACCTTTGCGTGGCTTCTCTGCTTCCTGTATGGATTCTGCTGCAGCCTCGTGATTACCTTTCCAGTTTCCTGCTTTATGCGATGATGGCGCTGGCTATCATTGGTATTGCCGGAGCAGCATTCACCGGAAGCGCTACTTTCTCAATTCCGGCATTTGCTGGCTGGACAGTTTCCGGAAGTTATCTGTTCCCGACTCTGTTTATTACCGTTGCCTGCGGTGCTTGTTCTGGTTTCCACAGCCTGATTGCAACCGGTACTTCTTCCAAACAGCTGGATAATGAGAAAAACGCAAAAGCAATCGGTTATGGTTCTATGTTGATCGAGTCTGCACTTGGTATCGTATCTTTGATCGCTGTTGGTATGGTATTTGATTCTTATATTGGCGGTGCGTTTGGTTCTCCTGCAGCAGCTTTTTCTGCTGGTATCGCTACCATGTTTGGTACAGAAGGTTCTGGTATCTACAATACGATTTACGCGCTGCTGACCCTGGCAGTTTCCGTATTCGCACTTACTTCTCTGGATACAGGTACTCGTCTGAGCCGTTTCATGTTCTCCGAGTTGTTCCTGAAAGAAGACGAAGCTACCTGGAAAGATGCAACCGGTATTCGTAAATTACTGGCCCATCCGCTGTTCAGTACTTTATTTATGGTAATTATTGGTTCCGTACTTGGTGGTCTGAGCCTGAGCCAGATCTGGGGTCTGTTCGGCGCTGCTAACCAGCTGCTGGCAGGTATCGCTCTGTTGGCCGTAGCTGCCTGGTTAGGTAAAGCCGGCAAGAACAACAGAATGTTCTTTATTCCTATGATCTTCATGCTTGCTGCTACTTTGACTTTCCTGGTATTGACCGTAGTTAACAAGATCAAACTGATCGGTGCTGCCGGAGCAGCATGGGGTGACTGGTTCCAGTTAATCTTTGCGGCTGCCATGGTGATTTTGGCTGTTATCCTTGTTATTGAGGGTATTCAGACATTTGCAGAGCAGTCTAAGAAGAAAACCGCTGCTTAATTAAGGTGTTTTCGGATTATACATAATAGCAGATAAGAGAGGAGCCATGGCTTATAAAAGAGCCATGGTTCCTTTTTACGTAAAAGTGTTGACAAGCCAGAGAGGGGCTTTTAAAATAAATGTGCGATAGGATATGTGAAGGAGCGGAATGAATGGATCGTTTGATTTTTGCGACGGGAAATGCGGATAAAATGCGGGAGATTCGAGAGATTTTGGCGGCTCTTCCGTTGGAGATTGTCTCTATGAAGGAAGCTGGCATCCAGGCGGAAATCGTGGAGGATGGAAAAACCTTTGAAGAAAATGCGTTGATTAAGGCGAGAGCAATCCGGGATTTGACCGGGAAGCTGGTTCTGGCGGATGATTCCGGACTGGAGATTGACGCACTGAATAAGGAGCCGGGAATTTACTCCGCCAGGTATATGGGTGAGAATACCTCGTACCGGGTAAAAAATGCTAATCTGATGGAACGCCTGGAGGGCGTGGAGGATGATCGGCGGACGGCCCGTTTTGTCTGTGCTGTGGCTGCGGCCTTTCCTGATGGAACAGAGAAAGTTGTGCGCGGCGTCATTGAGGGACGGATCGCTTATGAAGAAAGAGGAAATAACGGATTTGGTTATGATCCCATTTTCTATGTGCCGCAGCTGGGGCGGACGACGGCGGAACTTTCTGATGAAGAAAAAAATAAGATCAGTCACCGGGGTCGGGCGCTGGAAAAAATGAAGGAAATACTTTTGCAGTTGGAGTAAACGGATGAGAATACTTGTAGTCAGTGACAGTCATGGATATGAAAAAAATTTATTTAAGATAATATCTTTTGTGGAACCTGATATGCTGGTTCATTGCGGAGATGTGGAAGGCGGAGAAAACCGTATACGGCAAAAAGCAAATTGTCCCTGTTATTTTGTCAGAGGGAATGTTGATTATTTTTCGGATCTTCCCCAGGAAGCCGTATTTGAGGCTGGTCCTCTGAGCGTTTGGGTTACCCATGGACATCGTTATGGTGTAAATGGCGGAACGAAAATTTTGGAACAGGAGGGACGTGCCCGCAATGCCCAGGTGGTGATGTTTGGTCATACGCACAAACCGTATCTTCGAAAAACAGAGGGAATGGTACTGTTGAATCCGGGCAGTGTCAGTTATCCACGCCAGGAAGGCAGAAAGCCGGGCTATCTGATTATGCTCGTCGAAGAAAGTGGACAGGTGGAGTATGTACAGCGTTTTCTGGAAGATTAAGAAAAAAAGTGTTGACATTTGTGAATGCTTCTAATATAATGTTATTTGCGTTGAGCGAGTGTGCGCTTAGAAAGCGGGGTGTGGCTCAGCTTGGCTAGAGCGCCTGGTTTGGGACCAGGAGGTCGCAGGTTCGAATCCTGTCACCCCGATTCGGTGTATGAGAAATACAACGAGAAAAAGGAAGAATAGATTTTCCTGTCATGATTTTTCATGCGGGTGTAGTTCAATGGTAGAACACCAGCCTTCCAAGCTGGATACGTG
>CAYRTA010000097.1:0-8765 GCA_964427045.1 uncultured Hoministercoradaptatus sp.
GGTGAGATGCGGCAGGATGGCAAGAGAGCGATTCAAAAGTTCACAAAACAGATGGCTGGAAAGTAATTTCATCAAGTCCGCGGGAGAATGCAATCTCGTAAATGAAAATGGATCAGAAACCCTTGAAAATCCCATATAATGGGTGTTTTCAAGGGTTTTTTGCGTCATTCATAATTATCATATCTGAATGTGTTTTTAGCTCAAAGTGGGGGAAAATTTGGATAAATAATCTTATCAAGAAAATTAAAGTTAGAAAAATACCATCGTATGATGTAACTGGATGGTGAAAATACAGTTGTGAAATAATTGGTTAGAAGATATAATACAGGATAGAATAGAGTTTAATTGGAAGATGATGGGAAGGAGGTATTACTATGCCGCAGACGATACAGAGTTTGATAGAACAGTATGTAATGGAAATCAAAAAGATATATGGTACACATTTGCGCAAGATAATTTTGTATGGAGCAGCTTAAAAAGGATATTGGAACCAGGAAAGATCTTATGCTTTATCGGCTCCAGACTGCCAGATCTGATTTGAACTAAGGCAGAAGATTCTGTTATAAAAGAGAATGCAGAAAGATGATCAGTGCGATTACTGGATTGTGAAAGAGGAAAGCAAGTATCTGAGATTGCATCCGAAAAAGACGGATCAGGCGGGATATTGGTATAACGAATAGTGAGATAACATAGATGGAGCGAGGAGTATTGTAATGAAAGCAATTGGAATTGATATTGGCACCACCACAATCAGCGCGGTGGTAATTCGAACCGATAATGGAGAATTGATACAGTCTAAGACCATCCCAAATGAAAGTTTTCTGGAGACAAAGCAGGAATGGGAAAGAATTCAGGATGTAGCTTACATCATTCAAAAAGCGAAAGAAGTGCTGGATGGGTTTCTGGCCGATTACGATGATATCTCTTCCATTGGCCTGACAGGACAGATGCACGGAATTTTATATCTGGACCGGGAAGGCAGATGTATCAGCCCTTTATATACCTGGCAGGATGGACGGGGAAATCAGATTCTGGCTGAGGGAAAAACACTGGCAGAAGAACTGCGGGAGAAATATGGGGTCAAGGCCGCGACAGGGTATGGTTTGGTGACCCATTGTTATAATAGCAGGAAAAATCTGGTACCGAAAGAGGCGGTATCTTTCTGTACCATCAGCGATTATCTGGGCATGGTACTGACCGGACGAAGAACGCCGCTTCTTCATGCCAGCATGGCCGCCAGTCTGGGTTTTTTCGATGAACGGAGTGGGAACTTTATGCGGGTTCCTATTAAGGCGGAGCAGATGGATGAGACGCTGCTTCCTGAAGTAACGGATCAGGTAGCGGTTCTTGGGCGGTATCAGGGCATTTCAGTAACCGCTGCACTGGGAGATAATCAGGCCAGCTTTCTGGGATCTGTCGGGATGAGTAAGCAGACCATATTGCTGAATATGGGAACGGGCGGCCAGATTTCCGTATGGTCGGATCGGTATTTCGAGGCGCCGGGCATCGAGGCCAGACCGTTTCTTGATGGAACGTATCTGCTGGTGGGTTCTTCTTTGTGCGGAGGAAGGGCCTATGCAGCTTTGGAAAAATTTTTCCGCAGCTATGTTGCGTCGGCCGGAGGTCCGGATGAAGAACAGTATGAAACGATGGCCAGGCTGGCCAGGGCGGGAGAACAGTTGCCGGACCCTATGGTGGTGACTACGACTTTTCAGGGAACCCGTGTCAACCCAGCCGCCAGAGGCAGCATCCATAATCTTGGTGTGGATAACTTTACTCCGGAGGGTATGGTATATGGCGTCCTTGTGGGAATGGCCCAGGAATTATATCATATGTACCGGGTCATTCATCAGGGTACAGGCATTGCTGCCCAAAATCTGGTGGCCTCCGGCAACGGATTGCGAAAAAATCCCATTCTGCAGCGAATATTCACCCAAATGTTTGAAGCGCCGCTGACGATGGCGCCCTACCAGGAGGAGGCAGCATACGGTGCGGCAATCAGCAGCAGATGATATTTGCGGACAAACGTAAGCTTGTCATTTCTCTTTGGCCGGATATACCGGAATGCGGTGCTTAGAGCCTTATGGCAGGGAGTCAATCCGTGCCCGCAGGCAATCGATAAAACGCTTACTTGCTATAGGCAGGCTGTTCTTATCTTTATATCCAATGGCAATGGTACGGTAAACGGGCGGGTCAGTGGGACGCAGGGCAATCTGATAATTGGTACGGTGCAGGATCAGTTCCGCCAGAATGCTGACACCGAGACCGGCCTCTACCATAGTCATAATGGCATAGTCATCATGGATCGTATACTTGATGTTCGGCGTGGCGTGAATGGATTGAAAGGCCTCCAGAGGTTCATAATAATGGCCCTCTTCCAGGAGGATGAAAGGTTCTGCAGCCAATAATTCCAGGGGGATTGTGTCCCTTTTGGCCAGTGGATGTTGTTTGGGCACTACGGCTAACATGGGGCCTTCTTTTAAGACGATGGTTTCCAGGCCGGTTACGGCTTTTGGATTGACAAAACCAAAGTCAATGGCTCCTGTCTTAATCCATTCCTGGATGGAAGTGTAATCCCCCTGGTGAATCACAAATTCTACGTTTGGATACTGCGTTTGAAAATCCTTCAGTAATCCGGGCATCCAATGGGCTGATATGCTGGCCAGAGTGCCCATGCGAATCACGCCGGTTTCCAGGCCGCGTATTTCTTTTGCTTTTTCCTGGGCGGCAAGATACTGATAGATCATGCGTTCCAGATAGGGGTATAACTCGGCGCCTTCTATCGTCAGTTTTGCCCCGGTACGATATCTGTTCAGCAATTTTATGGACAATTCATCTTCTAAAGATGCGATCATCTGACTCATGGCGGACTGTGAATACCCCAAAGCTTCAGCCGCTTTCGAAAAACTTCCCAATTCTATAATCTTCTGCAAAGCAAGATAGCGATTCATGACAGTTAATTCACCTTTTCTTATATTTCCATAAGAAATTGTCGTTTTACTTATGAATGATTCCAGTATATACTGAAATCATCGAATGCGCAACGAAGAAATATCCCGGGATATAGATAAATAGAATGGCGAGGTAATAGACGATGGATATTATTCAATATGAGGAAAAATATAAGCAGGATTTTATTGATTTGAATACGGCCTGGGTGGAACGATTTTTTGTAATGGAGGAAGAGGACCGGGAAATCCTAAACCATGTGGAGGATTATCTGAAAAAAGGAGGTATGATCTTTTTTGCCGTGGAAGGGGAGAAAGTACTTGCCACCTGTATGGTGTATCCAACCGGGACGGATGTGTGGGAAATTTGTAAACTGGCGGCTTCAGGCCAGCATACGGGAACGGGAGCAGGCAGTGCGGTATTCAAGGCGTGCATGGATTATGCCATCGAGCGAGGGGCAAAGAAGCTGACTCTGATATCCAATCATATTTTGAAACAGGCGCTGCATATCTATAAAAAATTTGGTTTTCAGCAGGTTATGCTTGACCGGGGCGATGAATATGAACGTGCAGATGTACAATGTGAGTATTATGTTGTATAATTGATTTGGCGTATATAAACAAATCAAAAAGAGCAGGAGATTTTCTGAATGAGACTATTGATCTATGGGGCGGGCGTAATCGGAAGTTTGTATGCCAGTCTGTTTTCGAAGGCGGGGTATGATACTACGGTTTATGCCAGAGGAAAGCGGCTGGAGGTTTTAAGGGAAAAGGGTTTATTGTATCAGGACGGCAGTTCTAAAAATCAGCCAAAAAGCAATCGAAAGAAGCATTCCGGCGGTATCCAGCGGGCTGATGTGAGGGTGATTGACAAACTGGAGGATGAGGATTGTTATGACTTCCTGTTTCTGACAGTCAGGGAAAATCAGTTACATGCTGCACTAAGCGAATTAAGGAAAAATAACAGTCCCACCATTGTTACCATGGTAAACTCATTGGAGGACTATGACCAATGGGAAACCATCTGCGGTAAGGGCAGGATTCTTCCTGCGTTTCCAGGCGCCGAGGGAGGTATTGAGAACGATGTTTTGGAAGGGGCATTGACGCCCTGGATCATTCAGCCAACTACGTTTGGGGAAATTGACGGACGAAAGAGCCGGCGGGTGGCCATGCTTTCCCGCATCCTGAGACGTGCCCATATCCCATACCAGGTGGTCAGCGATATGCATGCGTGGCAGTTATGCCATTTGGCCATGGTGGTTCCCATTGCGGATGCTTATTACGAGACCAATAATCCCCAAATGGCAGGTCAGGAGAAAGCCCGGTTTCTTTGCTGCAGCTTGGGCTATCGGCGGTATTTAACAGTGATTTTGGCGATGTCTTTATGTATCGCCATGCGATGAAGGCCCCGGATGAGATGCGTCAGCTGCACAGACAATTTTATGGCTATATCCGAAGAAACGGCGGCTTCAAAAAAGACTGGTAAAAGCGGTTTCCCGCTTTTGCCAGCCTTTTTTGAACTCATTCTATTTTTCTATGTACCTTATGGATGCGATATATTTGTTAAAATGGTTTACTGGTTGATGATTGCGCCTGTATGTGCAACATAGATTGCCTGGATGTCAGCGATTCCGCCCAGACCAGCGACCTGTGTATCAATACTTTCGAAAGCACCGGAAGCCTCAAACTGGCTTAACCAGGAATCTTCATCTTCGCCGGCCATATCGTTATTCGCATGATCACCTGCAACAACCATCAGAGGACGAAGGATAACTTTTGTATAACCAGCATCTTTGATTGCTTCGATAACTGCTTCGCAGGCGGTATCTTCCGGGCTGCCTTCAACGGTTCCGATGAAGACGTTATCATATCCCAGCGTAGCCATCTGTGTCTGCATCTGGTCGTAGGATACGGCTGCGGTGTGAGAAGTACCATGTCCCATAAATACGAAAGCTACGCCATCTTCTTTTGCGGCGTCCAGACTTTCATAACCAGCGGTTGCAACAGCTTCAGCAGTAACAGCGACTGCTACGGCTTCTTTATCTTCATTGATAACTGTAGCATCGGAGCCAACTTCACCAAGCAGCGGTTCTGCAATCTGAACGGATTCAAACTGATCAGCGTATTCTTCAACTGCTTCCACCAACTCATCATATTCCGCACCGTGCATCAGATGTGTAGGCTGGATAACCAGATTCTTTACACCGTTATCAATGGCACGCTGCAAAGCCTGGTCTACGTTGTCGATCTTCTCACCGTCACGGGCCTGTACATGGTTGATGATAATCTGAGCTGTGAAAGCCCTTCTTACAGACCAGTCAGGATAAGCTTCCTGCAGTGCTTTCTCAACTCCGCCGATATCGTCAGTACGGCTGTCGTTGAAGGAAGTACCAAAGCTTACTACCAGAAGTTCATTTTCGCCAATGTCATCTCCGTTGAGCGGATCGTCTTTGGAAGCATCTCCGGTATCTCTTCCGAAATAGTCAGGATCAGCTTCTTCACCTTCTACCAGTTCTTTCTGAGCGTCTGTCAGGGCATCCCATGCAGCCTTTGCCGCTTCACACTGTGCATCAGTTTCGTCTGTTCTTTCCTGCACATAGATGGCATCGATCAATGCCGCAACGTTGTCGGCTGCTTCCTGATCGGATATTTCTTCCGTATCAGCTGCATCTTCAGAATCCCCTTCTTCTTCTCCTTCGGTGGAAACGGCTTCCGTTGATTCGTCCTCCGTCTTGTTTGAGGAAGCGTCGCTGCCGCATCCTGCAAACATAGTGGCTGCCAGAGTGGCGGCACATAAAATTGCTACAAGTTTCTGTTTCATTTTCGTTTCTCCTTTCCATGTATGAAACTTATACATTTGTAGGGGAATATCAAATATTCAGGCTATACGTGCTTGGCTGGAAAAGAATCCCGCTTAGAGGTCTTTTCTTTGACATAAAAAAATCCCCCTGGCTGAATGATTCGGCCAGAAGGATATTATGCACCAAGATAAAATATGTAATTGCTCACATATCTTATAGGTCAAACCAATAACTTGTGGCTGATCTATTCCGTTTCAATGGCAGGTCTCCTGGCTTACAGAATTTAAAAACCGAGCGGCCTTCCCGTTTCCAGTGACTGAAGATCGGAAGCGATCTTCAAAGCCCGGTTTATCTGCTTACAGTGACAAGTTCGCACAGGATTTTCACCTGTTTCTCTTCTCATCAGCATTGCTGATACCCATTGAGTCATTCAATTTTGATATTCCACAGCCATCATTATAACATGTTTTTTTTATTTGTAAATACATACAAGTTATATCGCGGCTGGTATAGAAAAATAATTATTCCTGCAAAACAGGGTTGCTTACAGATACCTTGTGATCATACCAGATACCCTTTGTTCCGATGATTGCCACATCGAATTCTTCATCCAATGTCGGAACCGGAATATCAAAGCCGTATACTTCGTCAGAGAGTCCATCGCTGTAGGTTACGGTATCTGTTGTGGGCTCAAGCAGTACGGCGCCGTCTTTTTGGGCATCTTCTGCCGTTCCGGCAAAGAGATTAAGGATATTTTTTGATACCAGGCTGACATGAATGGTCATCTGTCCGTTTTCTACGGTCAAAACGCCCAGTCCCTCATTTGCTTCATTTACATGGAACATACTGCTGTCGGTATCAAATTCAGCGGTGTAAACACCATCGGCCAGTTCTGCTTCCGGAGTATCCGCAGCCTCCGTATCCTCCGTGTCTGTTTCCGGTTCCGGAGCATCGGTTTCCTCTTCATCTGCCGCAGTGTCCTCATTGGCTTCTTCGGTTACGGCTGCATCGGATGCGGATTCGTCTTCGGTCTGGTCAGCAGCGCTTCCACAGCCTGTAAACAGGATTCCGGTCAATAAGGCTGCGCATAAAATAGATAATAACTTCTTTTTCATAAAAAAATCTCCTTTGTCTGGTGCATAATAATGGTACATAGAACCGGGCATATTTTCTATGCCGGAGAGTTCGGGAAACATTATTTCTTGAGAAAATAATGTCCATAGGCATCTGCTGCTTTCAGAGCGGCAGCTACGGTCTTTGGCGTTACTTCAAAAGGCATATTGTGCAGTGTATCGGTCTCGGCACATGCAGCCGTGGCTACGGCCATAATCTGCTCATCCGTAATATTTTTCGCGCCCAGTGCCTCCCAGGTAACGGGAAGCCCTACTTCGATGCAGAATTCGATGACTTTCTGCAGTTCATCCATTGGTACATTTTCCAGAACAAGCTGTGTAATGGTGCCAAAGGCTACCTTTTCGCCATGATACATATGATGGCATTCTTCCAATACCGTCATACCGTTATGAATGGCATGAGCACCAGCAAGACCTGCGCTTTCAAAACCGATTCCGGATAGCAGAGTATTTGCTTCGATGATCTTTTCAACAGCTTCTGTGCAAGCTCCTGCTTCCAGCGCGATTTTTGCTTTTACACCTTCGCTCATTAAGGTATCAAAGCACAGTTTTGCCAAAGCCATGGCTGCTTCTGTCGTTTTGCCGCCGGCACAGGATGTGGCCTGGCTTCTCTGGCAGGCTCTCGCCTCAAAATAAGTAGCCAGCGCGTCACCCATACCTGCAACAGTCAGGCGAACGGGAGAACTTGCAATAATGTCGGTGTCCATTAAGACCATATTCGGATTGGATGGCAGGAACAGGTATTCCTCAAAAACGCCATGATCTGTGTAGATTACGGACAGTGCGCTGCAAGGTGCATCCGTGGAAGCGATGGTAGGACAAATCAATACGGGTGTTTTGGTATAATAGGCAACTGCTTTAGCGGTATCGAAAATCTTTCCGCCTCCAATTCCTATAACCAGATCACAACCTTTTTCCTGCATGAGTGCAGTTAAGCGATTGATTTCTGTTTTGCTGCATTCTCCGTTGAAATAGTCAAATGTCAGACTACAAACGGAGTCTTTGAAGCTTGCTTCGATGACGGAACCAATTCGTTTGTATCCGCCGGCGCTGATCAATACCAATGCCTTCGTTCCATATGCCGCGGCATACGTTCCAAGCTGCTTCATTTCTCCTGCGCCCTGTACATATTTGGACGGGCTAATTAGAATTTTTGCCATATGCTACCTCCTTTTTTTCTTTCGATTATAGTTCTTTGTTAAAGATATGTCAATGCGATGTGCCCGGAAGTCGAAATCCTTCACCGATTACTTCATTGGATTCCAATATAATGACAAAGGCATTTGCATCGACCTCGTGTGTCCGCATTTTGATCGTATACATTTCTTTATTATTACAGGCACATAGAACGACTTCTTTTTTCCTCTTTGAAAAGGCGCCGCATGCATGGATAATGGTAGAACCCCGCCCGGTGGCATGATCGATGACGGCGGCCACCCTGGCAGGGTAGTCCGTAATAATCATAGCCAGTTTGCCATAGTTTGTGCCATATACAACCCGGTCCAAAACGACCGAAAGCAGATAAGTAAAAAGGAGTCCATAGATGACTGCGTCCATATTTCCAATCAGGAATCCGCCGGCGCAAACGATGATACAGTCCAGTACAAAGGCTATTTTGCCAAGGGAAATGTGCGGTTTGTACGTTTGAATCGTCATGGTGATAAAATCGATGCCGCCGGTGGAAGAGTTTCGCATAAATACAATACCGTAGCCGATGCCGCATAATACGCCGGAACAGAGCGCGGCCAAAAGCATTTCACCTTCATAGGCGGGCAGCCAGGGACCGAGAAGGTCCATAATCGTTGAGGTTAAAAAGATAGTTCTGAGAGAATTTATATAGAATTTACGTCCCAGCCGCCGATAGCAGGCAAGGGCAATGGGGA
>CAYRTA010000098.1:0-8756 GCA_964427045.1 uncultured Hoministercoradaptatus sp.
TGTCGGCGGCATGCCGATCTCCAGGGCGTTCAGGAAATCTTCATCGGTGTGGTTTGCCTCTTCATCTCCGGCTGCAATGGCCTCTTCCTGGGCTGCAAACCGCTCTCTCTGATCCAGCGGATCGTTCAGCTCGGAGTATGCGTTGCACATTTCACGGCCGTAGATAAACAATTCAAAACGTTCTACCAGTTCGGGATTTTCCGGTTTCTTCTTTGTCAGAGGAGAAATTTCAATCGGATGATCCATAACGAAAGTCGGCTGGATCAGCTTGTCCTCGCAGTACTCCTCAAAGAACAGATTGATGATGTCGCCTCTCTTATGGCGCGCTTCATATTCAATATGATGCGCATCCGCCAGGGCTTTTGCTTCTTCCTCCGTATGAATCTCGGAGAAATCAACGCCTGCATATTTCTTAACCGCATCGATCATGGTAATACGCTCAAACGGTTTCGACATATCAATCATAACGTCGTTGTACGGAATAACAGCGCTGCCGCACACGGTTTCCGCCAGGTAGCGGAACATGCTCTCCGTCAGTTCCATCATACCCTCATAGTCGGTATATGCCTGATACAGTTCCATCAATGTGAATTCCGGATTGTGACGGGTGTCCACACCTTCATTACGGAATACGCGGCCAATTTCATAAACTCGCTCCAGGCCGCCCACGATCAGACGTTTCAGATAAAGTTCCAGGGAGATACGAAGTTTCACATCTTCATCCAGTGCGTTATAGTGGGTCTCAAATGGTCTTGCAGCCGCACCGCCGGCATTGGATACCAGCATAGGGGTTTCCACCTCCATGAATCCGCGGCCATCCAGGAAATTACGGATTTCCTTGATAATCTGGGAACGCTTCACAAAGGTATCCTTGGTCTCCGGATTCATAATCAGATCCACATACCGCTGACGGTAACGGAGATCGGTATTCGTCAGTCCATGGAATTTTTCCGGAAGCACCTGTAAACTCTTGGATAACAGAACCACCTCGGAAGCATGAATGGAAATCTCACCGGTTTTTGTCTTAAACACTTCACCTTTAATACCAACGATATCTCCGATATCCATTTTCTTGAACGCTTTATATGGCTCCTCACCAATACTGTTGCGAGCCACATATGACTGAATATTTCCCTTCAAATCCTGAACATTACAAAAGGAAGCCTTACCCATAACACGTTTGGACATCATACGTCCGGCTACGGTCACAACCTTACCTTCATAATTCTCAAAGTTTTCTTTTACATCTGTGCTGTGATTGGTCACATCATATTTTGTGATTTTAAATGGATCTTTTCCATTTTCCTGCAATTCGGCCAATTTCTCACGGCGCACCTTCAGCAAATGGTTAATATCCTGTTCCTGATTCTGCTGTCCTGCCACTTTTTTCACTCCTCTATTTTCAGATATCTCAGATATTCTTCTGAATCATAAGTACTTTATACTGCATTACATCTCCATCGGGCATTTCCACATCCACAATATCACCGATACCGGCGCCGATCAGGGCTTTTCCCACCGGAGATTCATTGGAGATCTTTCCCTGCAGGCTGTTTGCCTCTGTGGAGCCAACCAGCTGGAATTCCATCTCCTCATCAAATTCCATATCGAAGACAGTCACTTTACATCCTACGTTAATCTTGCCTTCATCTACTTCATCTTCCACAACAACTTCCGCATTCTTCAGAATTTTCTCGATTTCTTCAATACGGGCCTCAATATCTCTCTGTTCATCCTTTGCTGCATCGTACTCCGCATTCTCAGATAAATCACCCTGCTCACGGGCTTCTTTTATTTTACCTGCTACTTCTTTCCGTCGGTTTACTTTCAGGTCATGCAGTTCTTCTTCCAGTTTTTTCAGTCCAGAGTATGTCAAAATATTCTTCTTTGCTTCCATCTTACCCCAGTTCCTTTCTAAAATACTTCCATACAATCCGAAACCACCGCCAAACAGGCAGGTAATATGTCACCTGCCTATTATCATGCGTTACGTCTCATATAACCACAGTATTATAAAAGAAAGCCGCTGAAAAGTCAACCATCTAAAGGCTTAACTTCTCTTACTTTTTGTGTCATTTTGCGCGGTATCTGAGCCATATATGTGCGGTCTTCCTATCCCATTCCCCGCACATCCACAATCACCGCATATCAGCTATTTTTACGATTTGCCGCCTCTATCAGGATCTTCATTTTCTCATTACAGGTTCCCACGGTAACCCCCGCATTAATCACCCGTTCACAGCGGTTCATGACATCCAGCGCCTGATGAATGGCCTCATCAGAAATCGGCATAAATGGTTCGGCCGTGATCACCTTGGCTGCCAATAACCGGGCCAGCCGGTAATCAACATCATTCGTATAGAGAATTCCGGCCGCAAAAGGCACCTGTTCCTTTTGCAGCTGCCGGTAAACGGGAATTCCTGTTCCGCAGGAGGACAGAACAAAGACCTTTGGCTCTCCGAGAGGCTTGGGAAGTTCAATGCTGCCGAAACACGGGTCAAAATAACCGTTATCAATTTCATACAGTTCCCGGATTACATCCTCCTCAAAGATTTCTTCCGGCTTACCATAGTGGGAAATCACTTCACCTTTTACGCAGATGATTTTATCCGATATTTTCTGTGCCAGGTCAATTTCATGGAGGGACATAATGACTGTAATATTCTTCTCTTTTGCCATCTTTCGCAAAATAGACAATAATTCCAATTTATGCCGTACATCCAAAAAGGAGGTCGGCTCATCGAGAATAATAATCTCCGGTTCCTGGCAAATGGCCCTGGCCAGCAATACCCTCTGCCGCTGGCCGTCGCTGATGGCATTAAAATCCCTGCCGCCCAGTTCACTGGCATGTACGGCCGCCATAGCCTCTTCCACCTTTTCCTCGTCGGCTCTCGACAAGATACCCAGCCGGCCAGTATACGGATAACGTCCGGTTGCCACAATATCATGGCAGGTCATCAGTTCCGGCTTCATTCTTTCCGTCAAAACCACTGCCATTCGGGTGGATAAGGTCTTGTAACTCATATCCTGGATACTGCTTTTATCAAAATATACACATCCGTCAATCAGCGCCAACTGCCGGGTGATACTTTTCAAAATGGTGGACTTACCGGAGCCATTGGGGCCGATCAGGGTCACGATCTCGCCTTTGTGAATGCCAATATTAATATCGTGAATCAACGCTTTCCCGTTATAACCCACAGATAAATCCTGTAACTTTAAATAATAATCCGCCATCCCTATTTGCCCCTCTTTCTCGTCAACATCATGAAAATAACAACGGGAGCGCCAAAAATGGAAGTCACCGTACTGATATTCAGTTCCAAAGGAGCAAAGGCCATCCGGGCAATGAGATCACAGATCATGCAAAATACGGCCCCTCCCAGAAACGTACCGGGAATGACCACCAGCGGCCGGGATGTATTTAACGCATGTTTGATCAAAAACGGAACGGCAATTCCCACAAAGGAAATCGGCCCCGCAAATGCTGTCACACAGGCGGAAAGGATACTGGATAACAGAATGAGCGCCACGCGGAATGCTTTTACATTCACACCCATGCTTTGGGCATAAGATTCACCCAGCTGATAGGCTCCGATGGGCTTTGACAACAGAAATGTCAAAACCAGTGTCACGCCGATAACAATAGTTGCCACGTATACATTACTCCAGCTCATACCGGAAAAACTTCCCTGGGACCATCCGTGCAGGTTGACAATGTCCGAATCTTCCGCGAACGTTACGACAAAATCCGTAATGGCCGAACAAATATAACCAATCATGATTCCTGCCACCAATAGCGTGGCCATATGATGAATCCTTCTGGCAAAAATCAGAATGAATCCAATCGATATCAGGGCACCGATAAAGGCTGCCACGATCAGCGTATAAGAAGAAACCGCATGAAAACGTTCCAGAAAATAAATCATCGTTAAAGCTACCATCATCTTGGCCCCGGAGGATATACCAAGGATAAACGGACCGGCGATAGGGTTTTCAAAGAACGTCTGCAGCAGAAAGCCAGACAGCGACAAGGCCCCGCCGAGAATCGCCGCCATCAGAATACGCGGAAGACGAATCTTCCATATGATATTATAGGAATTGGCATCTCCCCCGCCAGTAAAAATAATTTTTACAATGTCCGGCACCGAAATCCGCACATTTCCTGTATTAATATTGATTACAGTCACAATGAAAAACGCGGCAATCAGCACCAGGAATACCAGTGCATACCGGGAACGCCGTATGAAATTCTCTTTATGAAAATCCGCTGCCCCTGTGGCCGCTTTATCTTGTTTTTGCATATTGTTGTCCTCTTCAAACTGTGCAAATTACGGGGCCGCCATATCCGGCCGCCCCGTAAATGTTTACTTTACTTTCACTGACCCTGAAACCATTACTTCAGCCTTGTCAAAAATGTCATATCCGCTTCGTCACCATCGGTCAGCATCAGATTCACATCCGTAATCAGCTGGCCGACAATATCAGTCGCCTGATAGAGAGATTGTCCCGTAGTCCAGACATTCCCATTCTGTACGGCCTTAAAATCAGCAAACAGTTCACTCTTGCCCAGCAGGCTGTCCAAATCTGTAACGCTGGTATCGATGCTGGCATTATAAATCAAATAATCTGCATCTACCGCCGCCGCATAGAATTCTTCCATGGTCACATCCACCGTTGTACTGGTGCCGGTCATTTCCAAATCGGAAAACGCATATTTACCGCCGGCGATCTCAACCATTTTCGCCATGTAATCCGACGGCGCGCGAACAACAGGTACGCCGCTGGTATTGATATAGAAAATCGCCACGGTCTTTCCTGTATTTTGGAAATCCTTCAGTTCCTCAATAACCTTGGCCTGGTCAGCAAAGAAGGCCTCCGCCACATCTTCCTTGTCTATCATGGCCGCGTAAGCTTTGATCCATTCCGTTCTGCCCAGCGGATGCGGTTCATAACTGGAGCGGTCCATAAAAACAGGAATCCCCAGTGTCTCCAGCATTTCCTGTACCTTTGGCGTATGGAGAATCATCGTAGATTCAATGGCCAGATTGCAGCCTCCATCCAGCAAAAGTTCATAATCCGGTTCGCTATATTTTCCGGCGAAAACAATGTCGCCGTCTTCCATGGCCTTTACCGCATTATCGATATACCAGCCGCTTGCCTGGGTGCCGGAAAAAATGATACTTCCCAGCCCATCCAGCGAATCAAACAGGGCCATAGCCGAAGTGGCCGCCAGATAGATATGATCCAAAGGCTGCTGCAAAACAATGATATCTCCATCCAGCCCCTCCGGCACTTCCTGGTCCTCCGGCACAATCAGGTAGCTTCCGCTGTCCGGAACATCCAACAGCTTATAGCCATCATTATAATAATACAGATGGAAGCATTCCGCATAGAGCAAATCCATCTCGGATTCGAACGTCAGACCCTCGATTTCGGGAGCCTGAGAGGCTGCAGCCGCAGCCTCCGTTTCCTCCTGGTCATCGATGTCTTCCTGTTGACCATCATCTGCTGTCGTACGATCTTCCACATCCTCTGTCACGGACGTTTCATCGGAGGTCGCTTCGCTTGTCTCTGATCCGCATCCGGCCGCTCCGGAAACCAGCAGAGCCGAAGCAAGCAGCAGAGAAATCACTTTACACATTTTATTTTTCATTTGTAGTCCCCTTCTGGGCAGCTTTCACCGCCTGATCAAACAAAGTGTCCGCCTGATCCTCGCAGCCAAAGATGGCTCCATAAACTTTGATCCACTCGTACTGTGCCAGCTCCGTTTCTTCATCCGCCGAACGGTCTGCCAGCATAGGAATCCCCAGCATTGCATGACGCTCCCCAATTTCCGCAAGCCGCTCTGTCTGTTCTTCTACCGTCAGTTCCTGTCCTTCTTCAGCTTCTTCCGCATCTGCTTCTGTATCTGCATCCGCTTTCGTATCTGCTTTTGCATCCGCCTCTTCTTTATCCCGCGGCAATATCTCAGCCGGCATGATGGACAGATTGCACTCTCCTTTAACCAGTTCCTTATAATCGACTTCATCAAAGGTTCCCGCAAAGGTAATTGTTTCGTCTTCCAGTGCCTCGGTAAGTTCATCATTTGGGCAATCCTCTTTCTCAAAGCCCAGTGCCTGAATCATATCAAGCAAATCCAGCTCATCCATGGTGGCAATTGCCTCCTCGGAAGCTACATAGGCCTTGTCGGCTGGCAGATTGATCACGATGACTTCTTTTTCCAGACCAACCGGAATCTCTGCATCCTCGGGAACAATCAGATACTTCACTACATTGCCCATATACAGTTCGGCAGCGATCTCCTCTGCAGACTGCGCCTGCTCTGTCGTACTGCCTTCTTCTGCTTCCACATCAGAAACAGCCGTCTCTGCCTTCTGTTCTTCCTCTTCTTCTGCTGCTTCTTCTGCTTCATCGCCGTCCTTGTCAGCTGCCTTCTCAGGATCTCGTGCCGTATCACTGGTCATATCCACCTCAAGAAGGGTGATGCCATCCTGATAATGATAAATCTTAAAATATTCTGCATATTCCAGCTCGGTTTCGGACTCATAAGTCAATCCGATAATCTGAGGCGCCTCATCATCCAGTTTATCATTGTTACCCTGTCCTGCTCCAATGACAACGTCTGAATTCGTTCCGCCCGTTCCATCTGCCTTTGCCGCCGCGGCAAGATAAATATAGATACTATATTCTACTTCATGCGGCGAACTCATTCTCGTGGTCATACCAATGATGGTATTGTTCTTATTCAATACTACCGGAATGGTGAAGCTGGTGCTTCCGCCGCTGGTAGTTCCATAGTAAGTATTTCCGTTAGCTTTTACATAAGTATAATAGATACTGTCAAATACGAGTGTCGCATATGCCTGTCCATTTTTAACCGTAATCTTATTGCAGGTAATCTTTACCTTTCCTGTTCCTCCTGACCAGCTAAAGCTATCCGGCGTATAAACACCATCTGCCAGTCCGGTAGAATTATCGACCTTAGAGGTTCTTCCACTGAGATCGGTTTCATATTTGGATTCATTATCAGCCTTTCCATCATTGCCGGACGGTATGATGGTTCCTCCATTGGTGGTACCACCATTCGTACCTGGATCCGGTGTCGGAGAAGGCGTAGGCGTTACTGGCCCTGTGGGTAAATTTCCTGTTTTCTCGATGCCCTCGGAACTGATCGTAATCGTTCTGTTAATCCACGCATCTACGCCTTTTCCCTGCTCATTGTACCGAATGGAACGGGCAGCAAGACTGATCGGCGTATCCAGGGCGCTGACCGGGATCTCATATACATATTTTGATTCCACGACGCCGGTTTCATTATTTAAGACATCTTTAACCGTAAATGGAATCCAGGATGCAGGATCGGCCGCGTAAGCTTCTTCCTTCGTTCCCATATACACGTAATCATATCCGGTTGCGCTCAGTGCAATCTGGGCTGTCATGACTCCATTCTTCGATGTGATCTGGCAGTTGACTACACGGAACATCAATTCTCCCGTTACCACTGTCGGCGCGTTATAAATACCATCGCTTAAAGCCGGAGTATCCGCCGGCAAATCTCCTGTTTTCTCGATGCCCTCAGAACTAATGGTAATCGTTCTGTTAATCCACGCATCCACACCCTTTCCCTGCTCATTGTAGCGCTTGGAACGGGCAGCAAGACTGATCGGTGTATCCAGGGCGCTGACCGGAATCTCGTATACATATTTTGATTCCACAACACCAGTTTCATTATTTAAGACATCCTTAACCGTAAATGGAATCCAGGATGCAGGATCGGCTGCGTAAGCTTCTTCCTTCGTTCCCATATACACGTAATCATATCCGGTTGCGCTCAGTGCAATCTGGGCTGTCATGACTCCATTCTTCGATGTGATCTGGCAGTTGACTACACGGAACATTAATTCTCCCGTTTCTACGGTCGGCGCATTATAAATACCATCACTTAAAGTATCGGAACCTGGCTCCGGAGTTGGGTCCGGATCAGGATCGGGATCGGGAGTCGGATCAGGATCCTCTGCCTCCCCTATGTACTCAATGAATTCACCAATGGCAAGCTGGCACTGTTTGCTCCATCCATTGGCCGTTGTGTGATAAACATAAGGAACGAATCCGCCAATTGCTGATTTTGGCAATGTAAACACAACTTGTTTATAACTGTAAGCAGTGTCATCTACCGCAGTACTGTTAATCGCATTGGCCTCTTTCACGGCATCACTATCATCTGCGCTTCCCAGATAAATCTTATCCAGATTGCTTCTGGTAACCAGCGTTACCGTAATGGTATCGCCATGAATCGTTAAGGTACTTCCTTTATCAACCGCATTTGCGCTTGACTGGCCAGTATGGTTATAGGTTGTGGCATTTCCATAGATGTTGTAAATACCGTCTCCATAGCTATCCAAATCAAAGGTACGATTAATATTCGGAACGGAAATAAACAAATCCTGTGTCGTATACCAGGCTCCGCCTGTTTTGCCCGGCACAAAGAGAATATACATACCCTGCTTTTCAGCCGGAACAGAATAGCTGAACGTCATATTCGTTCCATCAGATACGCCATAAATCACCGGTTCTTTTGTCGCATCCGTTCTATCGCCAAAATAAATCCGATCATATGCCGTACCGGAAAGTGTTACCGTACAATTCACCTGGGTTCCGTCACTGCTTAAAGAAGCCGTGGAAGAAAGAATCGTAAGGCCTGCAATAGAAAGATTGGAACCGCCCGTCATATAGGTAATGTCCGCTCCTTCGCC
>CAYRTA010000099.1:0-8748 GCA_964427045.1 uncultured Hoministercoradaptatus sp.
TGGGTGGCCGCCGTGCCTGACTGGGATGTGGCTGCACCTATCATGTGGAGTTCAACCCGCCGAAGACAGAAGATGTCTGCGACGTGTGTGGGGCAAAACTGGTTCTTCGTGACGATGACAAGCCGGAAACGGTCAACAAACGTCTCAGCGTATATCATGATCAAACACAGCCGTTGATTGATTATTATAATAAAGAGGGCGTACTTGTTGAAGTAGATGGAACCCAGAGTCTGGATGATGTCTTCCAGGCTATTACAAAAATTTTGGGAGCGTAAGCCATGTCGGTATCAATAAAGACTGCCAGGGAAATTGCATTGATGAGGGAATCCGGCCATTTGCTGGAGAAAGTTCATGATGAACTGGAGAAAGCAGTGAAGCCCGGCATTTCCACCTGGGAAATTAACCGTCTGGGAGAGGAGATTATCCGCAGCTTTGGATGTATTCCCAATTTCTTACATTACAATGGATATCCTGCCTCTATTTGCGTATCGGTTAATGACGAGGTTGTTCATGGAATTCCTTCGAAACAGAGAATTCTTCAGGAAGGCGATATTGTAAGTCTGGATGCCGGTCTGATTTATAAAGGATATCATTCAGATGCGGCACGCACGCATGCAGTGGGCGAGATCAGCAAAGAAGCGCGGCAATTAATTGAGGTCACACGCCAAAGCTTCTTTGAGGGTATTAAGTACGCGAAGGCGGGCCATCGTCTATATGAGATTTCCGCCGCTATCGGCGCTTATGCGGAAAGCTTCGGATATGGAGTGGTCAGAGATTTGGTTGGGCATGGAATTGGAACCAAACTTCACGAAGATCCTCAAATCCCCAATTTTGCACAGAGACGGAAAGGAATCCGTCTGGTACCGGGAATGACCCTTGCGATTGAACCAATGATTAATATGGGCGGCCCGGAAGTATGCTGGATGGATGATGACTGGACCGTGGTGACCGTGGATGAATCTTTGTCAGCACATTATGAGAATACGATATTGATTACAGATGGTGAACCTGAGATTTTTACATTGACAAAATAGAGGTGGCATATGGAAAGGTATCGTATAGGCATGATGGCACAGTCGCTGGCTGGTCATGATAAAGGAAAATTGTATCTGGTTACCGGTGTGGATGAACAATATGTCTATCTGGCAGACGGCAAATGCCGTACATTGGAGCATCCCAAACGGAAGAAAAGAAAGCATGTACAGATCAATTATGAGATTCCTTCCTGGATTGGGAAACTTCTGTCGGAAGGTAAGCCGATTCAGAATTCAGACATCATGAAAGTTAGAAGAGAATATGGGAGGTAATGCGATGTCAAAGGCAGATGTTATTGAAGTTGAAGGTACTGTTCTCGAAAAATTGCCGAATGCAATGTTTAAGGTAGAACTGGAAAATAAGCACGTGGTATTGGCTCATATCAGCGGTAAGCTGCGGATGAATTTTATCCGTATCCTGCCGGGAGATAAAGTTACCATGGAATTGTCGCCGTATGATTTGACAAAAGGCAGAATCATCTGGAGAGATAAATAGGAATCGTCAGGGAGTGATCGAAAGTTTACGATCAATTACTGGCCAAACAATCAAATGAGACAAAGGAGACTGAACCAAGGGGCAGTCTCTTTTTTGTTCATAAGGAATTACTCCATGTTGCAAAAAATGAAAATATATCCCCCGGGGTGGCTTGTGGCGGCCTGTTTGTTATGTTATGTTTGTTTTGCGAATAAAAAAGATATACCCAAGAAAGGAGAAATATGATGAGAAAGAAATGGTTGGCGCTGCTGACAGCAGGCGCGATGGCGTTGGGTATGATGGCCTGCGGAGGGGAATCCTCCGGTCAAAATGGAAATGGGTCAGATACATCGTCACAGGCAAATGCGAGTGAATCCGATGGGGAAAAGAATGAGTTAGTAGTCGCAGTGGGGGATATGACGGAAGGCGATTACGATGCCTGCCAGGGCTATACCATGTATGGAACGAATATATTCTATTCTTCTTTGTTAAAGATTAATAAAGACATTGAGACGGAAAACGATTTGGCTGCTGATTATATCGTTAGTGATGACGGGCTGGAATATACTTTTTATTTAAGAGATGATGTGAAATTCTCAGATGGAGAACCATTGACGGCAGCTGACGTAGTGTTTACCTTTGAAACGGCCAAGGAAACAGGAGCCAGCGTGGATTTAACTATGCTGGACGAAGTGGAAGCGCTGGATGAATATACCGTGAAATTCACATTAAATAAGCCCTATTCTCCGTTTGTCAGAACGGTAGCGCTCCAGGGAATTGTGGCGGAACACGCTTATGGAGATGGCTATGCCAGCAATCCGGTAGTCAGTGGTCCTTTCGTCGTGAAACAGCTGGATGTGGGACAGCAGCTGATCGTGGAGCCGAATACCTATTATTATGGAGAACAGTCCTCCTTTGATCAGATTACCTTTCTGAATATTGATGAGGAGACGGCTCTGACCTATGCCCAGTCTGGTATTGTGGATGTGATTAAGATCAATCCGGAATATGCCTACGAAGAAGTGGAAGGTATGCACCTGGAAACTTATGCCACATCCGATAACCGTGGCTTCTCTCTTCCCTGCATTCCTGAAACGGTAAATTCGGACGGAGAAGTGGTTGGAAATAACGCAACCTGCGATATCGCCGTGAGAAAGGCCCTGAATATAGGCATCAGCCGTCAGGAAATCATCGATAATGCACTGAATGGAATCGGAACACCTGCCTGGGTGCGGTTTGAAAATCTTCCCTGGGCGAACGAAGAACCTGGTTTGGAAGATGGCCAGGTAGAAGAGGCTTGCCGGATTCTGGAAGAAGCTGGCTGGGTGGATGAAGACGGCGATGGCATCCGGGAAAAAGACGGAATCAAATGTGAGTTTACCATTACCGGCCGGACCGACGATTTGCAAAGATATAATCTGGCCGTAGCGCTGGCCGAAAATGCCGAGAAGCTGGGGATTCATATTATCGCGGAAGCAAATGACTGGACCACCTGCAAAGATGAAGCAAGAAAGAAACCCACCTGTATCGGCACAGGGGATTACAATTTTATCGACGTATATATTGCTTTTGCTTCCGAATATGCCGGCTTGGATGGAACCGGTTTAAATAATCCGGCCATGTATACCAATGAGACGGTGGACGGTTATCTGAATCAGGCGCTGGCAGCGCTTACGGAGGAAGAGGCTATCGAATATCTGAAGTTGGCCCAGTATGACGGCGAGACCGGTCCTAATGTGGATTATCCCTATATCTGGCTGGTAAATATCGATCATACGTATTTTGTCAGAGATGGATTGGATGTGGGAGAACAGATGATTCATCCCCATGGACATGGACTTCCGATCATTCAAAACCTGAATGAGTGGAAATGGGAAGATAGCGAGTAATAGGTGAAAAGATGAAAAGTATGGGAAAGTACGTTGTTAGCACGCTAATAAGAATGATGTTACTCTTTTTCGGCGTATCTTTGATTAGTTTTATCCTGGTGATTTCTTCGCCGATTGATCCGGTGGAGGCATACGTGGGATCGGAATCCAATATTTCACAGGAACAAAAAGAAATCATCGCAGAATACTGGGGGCTCAATGAGCCTCCACTTCAGCGTTATATTACATGGCTGGACAATATGTTTCACGGTGATATGGGTAATTCCATTGCCTATAAAAAACCAGTGACCCAGGTTTTGGCGGAGCGGTTTACGACCTCCGCGGTATTGATGCTGACCGCATGGGTCATATCCGGTCTTCTGGGGTTTGGCCTGGGAATTCTCATGGGTATTTACGCAGGACGGTGGCCCGACCGGATTGTCAAGACCTTCTGCTTTGTCCTGTCGTCTACGCCGACCTTCTGGATTGGCTTGCTGCTTTTGGTGGTATTTTCCGTGCAGTTGGGCTGGTTTCCGGTGGGCTTTGCGGTGCCGGTAGGTAAAGCGGCGGCGGAAGTGACGCTGGCTGACCGCATCCATCATCTGATTTTACCGGCTCTGACTCTTAGTATTACCGGAGTGGCCAATATTGCCCTTCATACGCGGCAGAAGTTGATTGATGTTTTGAAAAGCCGTTATGTGCTGTTTGCAAAGGCCAGAGGGGAAAACACCTGGCAGATTTTGAAACGGCATGGTCTGCGAAACATTGCAATTCCCGCCATTACCCTGCAATTCGCTTCGTTTAGCGAACTCTTTGGAGGAAGTGTTCTGGCAGAGCAGGTATTTTCCTATCCGGGATTGGGAAATGCAGCCACCACCGCCGCGCTGAAAGGAGATGTTCCTTTGTTATTGGGCGTGGCGCTGTTTTCGGTCCTGTTTGTCTTTGTGGGTAATCTGATTGCCAATCTTCTGTACGGTGTTTTAAATCCGCAGATCAGAGAGGGGGCAGAATCATGAGAAAGATGAATCGGCGGACAAAGACGGTCATTCTGGCCTGTATGATTCTGGCCATTTTACTGGCCATAGCCATCGCCGGACTGGTGATGAACCCCCAGGCTTACGAGCCTGACTATGGGGCGAAAAAATTAGCCCCGTCCCTGAACCATCTGTTTGGAACGGATTATCTGGGAAGAGATATGTTTTTCAGAACGATAAAAGGCCTTTCCAACAGTATTTTGCTTGGCATTGCGGCAGCAGGGTTCAGCGCTGTCATGGCATTGATTCTGGGAATTGTATCGGCTACGGCAGGCGGCATGGTAGATAAAGTGATTTCCTATCTGGTAGATTTATTTATGGGCATTCCCCATCTGGTGCTTTTAATGTTAATTTCCTTTGCCCTGGGAAAAGGTCTCAAGGGCGTAGTTATTGGTATTGCCCTGACTCACTGGCCGAATCTGACCAGAGTAATCCGGGGAGAAGTGCTGCAGATCAGGAATATGCAGTTTGTAAAGGCAGCGCAAAAGCTGGGCAGGACTAAGTGGCAGGTGGCAAGCCAGCATATTTTTCCCCATGTACTTTCGCAGTTCCTCGTGGGACTGATTCTTCTGTTTCCCCATGCCATACTCCATGAAGCAGGCGTAACTTTTCTGGGATTCGGTCTCAGTGTGGATACTCCGGCCATCGGCATTATTTTATCGGAAGCCCTGAAGCATATCAGTACGGGAATGTGGTGGCTGGTATTCTTCCCTGGTATTTTGCTGGTGGCAGTTGTCATGCTGTTTGATAAGCTTGGGGACTATATAAAAATTCTTATGGATCCCATCAGCGCCCAGGAGTAGGAGGTTGGTATGGAAAAGAAAGCAATTTTGGAAGTGAAAAATCTCTCCGTATCCTTTAAAATGTATGATAAGGGACTGGAACAGATGGATCTGAAAGTGATCAGCAATCTGAATATTACTGTGCGGGAAGGGGAGATCCTTGCCATTGCGGGTTCCTCCGGATCGGGTAAAAGTCTGCTGGCCGATGCCATCCTCGGTATCCTGCCGGATAATGCAACGGTACAAGGTACCATGTTATATGAAGGTTCTCCACTGACCAATGAGCGGCAGAAGAAGCTGCGGGGCAGGGAGATTGCGCTTGTGCCCCAGTCCGTGGAGTATCTGGATCCGCTGATTAAGACCGGGAAGCAGGTTATCGGCGTCACGGCGACGGCGAAAAAGCAAAGAGAAATTTTTCAAAAATATGATTTGAATGAAAGTGTGGAGCAAATGTATCCCTTCCAGCTATCCGGCGGAATGGCCCGGCGGGTGCTGCTGTCCACGGCCTTAGTGGGTGATGCGAAGCTGATAGTAGCAGATGAGCCCACACCTGGACTCAGTAAGGCAATGGCAAAAGAAGCACTGGGTCATTTCCGGGCTTTGGCTGATGAAGGCAGGGGTGTCATCCTGATTACCCATGATATTGATCTGGCATTTACTTATGCAGACCGGATTGCCGTATTTTATGCAGGGACTACGGTGGAGACGGCGCCGGTGGAAGATTTCCGGGAAGGCCCCGGGGCGCTGCGGCATCCCTATTCGAAAGCCTTATGGGAGGCTTTGCCGCAAAACGGATTCAAACCGATACCGGGTACGCAGCCTTATGCCGGTTCTCTGCCCAAAGGTTGTCTGTTTGCGCCCCGCTGTCCGTTAAGGACAGAGGAATGCCTGAACGATATCCCTATGCGTCCATTGCGTGGAGGGGAGGTGTGCTGTATTCATGCTACTTGAGGCGAAACACATAACATTTTCATATAAAAAGGGCCATAAGATTCTGGATGATGTCAGTATTGCCATCCAGGAGGGTGAACGGGTAGCTTTGGTTGGTCCGTCCGGCTGCGGGAAAAGTACGCTGTCACAGATTCTGGCCGGTTATCTGCGGCCCCAGGAAGGCACGGTATTTTTCCAGGGAAAGCCGCTTCGTCTGAAAGGATATTGCCCGGTACAGCTGATCTATCAGCATCCGGAGCAGGCGATTAATCCCCGGTGGAAATTAGGGAAAACGCTGACTGAGGCCTGGAATCCCGGTGAGAGTTTTTTAAAACAAATGGGTATCGAAAAAGAATGGTTAGGCCGCTATCCCGTGGAATTATCCGGTGGGGAGCTGCAGCGTTTCTGCATTGCCAGAGCAATGGGTCCTCAGACAAAATTTATCATTGCCGATGAAATGTCAACCATGCTGGACGTGATCACACAAGCCCAGATTTGGGAACTCGTTTTACAGATTGTAGAAGAGAGACGTATGGGGCTGCTTGCCGTCACCCATAACCCGGATTTGGCCCGCTGCATTTGTACCCGTGTGATCGATTTTGAGGAATTGATTCGTAAGGAATGAAAATACTAAGAAAAAAGTATAAGCCAAAGGAGGAGAAATATGACGGCAGTCTATTTGGCACCGGTTTATATTCTGATTAATATATATCTGTTTTTACGAATGCTCCGGTGGGCAGGAGCCTGCGCAAAGGTCTTTAAGAACAAGTGGGTATGTCGTCTTCTGGGCGTTTTGTATCTCTTTTTTGCCGGCTCTTTGCTGATTGCCTTTCTAATGCCGGAGGGAAATGGAAGGCGGCTTCTGAAATTACTCAGTAATTACTGGCTGGGCGTACTGCTTTATCTGGTTTTGGCCATAGGAATAGCGGATGGTATTCGGCTGGTAGTATGTTTGATAAAACGAAAGCACATCCGGCAAATCCATTCGGAGCGTAAACTGGCCATAACGGGCGCCGTTTGTGCGTTGGCTGTCATCGGCCTTAGTCTGTGGGGCGTGATTCAGGCGAGGATCATTCGGGTGACTCCGTATGAAATTACGGTGGATAAAGAGGCCGGAAATCTGGATTCCCTGAAAGTGGTACTGGTCGCCGATTTGCATCTGGGATACAATATCGGGGTTTCCCATATGGAACAAATGGTGGAGAAAATCAATGAGCAGGATGCAGATTTGGTGGTCATTGCCGGAGATATTTTTGACAATGAATACGAAGCGCTGGAAGATCCGGAAAAACTGGCTGAGATTTTAAAAGGAATAGAGAGCAAATACGGTGTCTATGCCTGTTATGGTAATCATGACGTTGAGGAAGCGATATTGGCCGGTTTTACCTTTGGCGGCAAAAAAGGAAAATCGAGCAGTGAGGAGATGGATGCATTTTTGGAAGCGTCCAATATCCGGCTGCTTCAAGAGGAAGGTGTGTTGATTGAGGATAGCTTCTATTTATATGGAAGACCGGATTATGAACGGCCGGGAAACGAAGAGGAAAGCCGCAAATCGGCCGCAGAGATAACGAAAGACATGGATCTTTCAAAGCCGGTGTTGGTTATCGACCATGAACCCAGGGAGCTTGACGAACTGGCGGCGGCTGGTGTGGATGTGGATTTGTGCGGACACACCCACGATGGGCAAATGTTTCCGGCCAATCTGACCGTCCGGCTTATGTGGGAAAATGCATACGGCTATTTGAAAAAGAATGAAATGCATAATATTGTTACTTCCGGTGTAGGACTGTTCGGACCCAATATGCGCGTGGGAACGAAAGCAGAGATTTGTCCGGTGACCATTCATTTCCGCGAAAGTAAAGTCTCTTAGAAAGAAGAAAATAAAGCCCATTATAATAAGTAGAAATACAGGAAAATGCAAGAAAAATATAGCTGGAAATAATGGAAATTTTGCTTGCATTCCTGTATATGAGGTGCTATACGATAAAACGAGCTTTTGTAAAGCGTTCTTTTTTTGCGCTTAAAAACAGAAGCGTTTTCACACCCACTATGGCCATTCGGCCCAGAGAGAGGAAAGGAGGATTCAAATGAAAGTTAGATCATCTGTAAAACCTATCTGTGAAAAATGTAAAATCATTAAAAGAAAAGGAAGTATCAGAGTTATCTGCGAGAATCCAAAACACAAACAGAGACAGGGCTAATACCGTCATGTTAGTTAAACCTGTTTTGCTTGTGTATTGAAAGCTGTTAAGACAGATTTCAAACAGAAGTAATGCTTCAAAATTAAGTGCGGCTGCGGTATGACACATGTGGATGTGTTGTACTGTTTAAATATTATAATGAGAGAACTTCGGAGTGGTGTACCGGAGAGCCTCCGCTGGATGGATATTGTGGTTTTTCGCAATATGGAATCCCTTATAATATTGCTTAATACCGGCATTGCCGGAAAGGTCATGGAAACATGGCTGGATGCTCACATACCGGCATCCCAATTAGGAAAATATTAACGATCAGAGAAGGCACAACATTTCAGACATATGCGGCGGCATATGGGCTGCCGAAGAACTGGTCAGACAGAAAATGGAGGAAAAATACATGGCACGTATTGCTGGTGTAGACTTACCA
>CAYRTA010000100.1:0-8733 GCA_964427045.1 uncultured Hoministercoradaptatus sp.
TACTACGATTACCACCTTTGATCTTCGCATGACCTCTCCCAATGAAGAGCCCGTCATGAATACGGCGGAAGTTCACACGATTGAACATCTGGGAGCAACCTTCCTTCGGAATCATCCGATCTACGGTCCAAAAACGATTTATTTCGGACCCATGGGATGTCGTACCGGTTTCTATTTACTGTTGGCAGGGGATTACGAATCAGCGGATATTGTACCTTTGATGATAGAAATGTATACCTTTATCCGGGATTTTGAAGGAGAAGTTCCCGGAGCCTCACCGCGGGACTGCGGCAACTATCTGGATATGAATCTTCCTATGGCCCGTTACCTGGCAGACCGTTATCTGAAAGAGGTGCTGGGATGTATCGGAAAAGACCGGTTAATTTACCCGGAATAGTGTGAAAATACGAAAGAAACGTACTACGTACAGGAACGCAAAGATAAGAAACAGAAATACATACGGAAAAACAGAAATACATACGGAAAAACAGGAACCATAATTTTGACCGGGACTGCTTTATCGTACAGGAAACCATGTTTCCCATACGATAAAAGTTCCGGTCATTTATTTAGCCGCAATCGCTTCGATTTCAATCAGGCCGCCCTTCGGCAGGCGTGCTGCTTCCACGCAGGAGCGTGCCGGCGCCTCATCTTTAAAATATTCCGCATAGATGCTGTTTACCACTGCAAAATCGTCCATATTATCCAAAAAGACCATGGTACGAACCACATTGGAAAACGTCAGTCCCTCTGCTTCCAAAACGGCGCCCAGATTTTTCAGCGCCTGATGGGTCTGCGCTTCGATGCCCTCCGGCAAAACTCCTGTCTCAGGAATCAGTCCCAGCTGTCCGGAAGTAAATACCAAATCGTTTACACCTACCGCATGTACATAGGGTCCCACTGCCGCCGGCGCTTTATCAGCAAAAATTGTTTTCTTCATACTATGCCACCTCTTTCTTCGTTTCATTTCGCGTATCAGTATAGCATAGAACGATTCCCTTTTCCATTCTTTTCTTGACCGGCTTCCCGTTTTTGCAGTAGAATAAATATTAGGTAAGATGCTACTTATTCAAATTTTATTTCAGACCGAGGAATTCTATGAGCAAACAAAATATTTTTCCGGAGGCAGAGATTGATTTGTGTGATATTTGTCATCATCACCATCCCCGCTTTCTTTCTACGCCTCCCACCGATGAAGTCTTATATAAATTGGCAGACCTTTATAAAGTATTTGGCGACCCCACCCGCATCCGTATCCTGTATACCCTATCCAAAGGTGAACTATGCGTATGCGATATCGCGGAACTTTTGAAGATGACACAGAGCGCCATTTCTCACCAGCTTAGGGTTTTAAAGCAGGCCGAACTGGTTAAGTTCCGGCGGGAAGGGAAAACCGTGTATTATTCCCTGGCCGACGCCCATGTGGCCACTATTTTGGCCCAGGGACTGGATCATGTCCAGGAATAAATCCGGCTTATTATTTTTTATTCTTTCTATTTCATATTATTTCTTTTTGTTTTTATGCCTGATGATAAGCGGCGAGGAAGTCTCCCAGCTTTTTGGTCGCTTTTTCCAGATCGGCCACACGGGGCAGATACACAATCCGGAAATGATCCGGCTCTTTCCAGTTAAAGCCGCTTCCCGGCACGATCAGGATCCGTTTTTCACGCAGCAGGTCAAATGCAAATTTCTCATCGTTACTGATATGGAATTTCTCCGTATCAATCTTCGGGAATATGTAGAAAGCCGCCTTGGGTTTCTTTGCCGTAATTCCCGGAATATCATTCAGCATGTTATAAATGCAGTTTCTCTGTTCATAAATTCTGCCGCCGGGTACCAGATATTCCTGTACACTCTGATAGCCGCCGAGGGCCGTCTGTACGATGGACTGTGCCGGAACATTGGAACAAAGACGCATATTGGAGAGCATCTTAAGGCCCTCGATATAGCCGGCCGCCCGTTCCTTGGCGCCGCTAAGTATCATCCAGCCCACCCGGAAACCGGCAATCATATGGGACTTGGACAATCCGCTGAAAGTTACGCAAAATACATCCTTCGGTGCAATGGAAGCAATGGATGTATGCTGCAGGCCATCCATAACCAGCCGGTCATAAATTTCATCGGAGAAAATGATCAGGCCAAACTCCTGGGCGATCTTTACAATTTCCTCCAGTATTTCCTTCGGATACAGGGCTCCGGTAGGATTATTAGGGTTAATAATGACAATCGCTTTCGTCCGGTCCGTAATCTTACTTCTGATATCCTGTATATCGGGATACCAGTCTGACTCTTCATCGCAAATATAATGTACCACTTTTCCGCCCGACAGCGTGGCCGTAGCCGTCCAAAGGGGGTAATCCGGCGAAGGAATCAAAATCTCATCGCCGTCGTTCAATAATGCCTGCATACAGAGATTAATCAGTTCACTGACGCCATTTCCCGTATATATATCATCCATTGTCACACCGGGAATTTTCTTTAACTGACTGTACTGCATAATAGCCTTACGGGCAGAGAAAAGTCCCTTGGAGTCCGAATATCCCTGGCAATCCCAAAGTGACTGGCGCATATCTAAAATAACTTCCTCTGGAGCGTTGAAACCGAAGGGAGCCGGATTACCGATGTTCAGTTTCAGAATATTCAGACCGTTGGCTTCCATTCTGGCCGCTTCGTCTACGACCGGTCCTCTTACATCGTATAACACATTATCCAGTTTGGAAGATTTTTCAAATGTCCTCATATCATATTGCCTCCATTTCCTATTTTTCATACCAGTCTATCACTTTACTATAGGAAAATCAAGACTTGCTTATCCCTGGGTCTCATGGTTGGTTACGATTTTTTTCAATTCATCCATGAACGTATTGATGTCTTTAAACTCCCGGTATACGGATGCGAAACGGACATAAGCAACTTCTTCCAGTTCCTTTAACTGCTGCATGACCATCTCACCGATCACGGTACTGGGAATCTCCCGTTCCTCCATATTATAAAGTTCGGTCTCCACCTCATCCACCAGTGCATGGATCTGCTCCACGGATACCGGACGTTTGTGACAGGCGCGTAAGATACCCGCCTCGATTTTCGAACGGTCATACTGCTCCCGGTTTTGATCTTTTTTGATAACAATCAGCGGAATGGTCTCCACCTTTTCATATGTGGTATAACGCTTTCCGCAGCTGTCGCACATCCGGCGCCGGCGGATAGCCGTATTGTCATTGACTGGCCTGGAATCTACTACTCTCGTATTATCACGATTACAATATGGACACTTCATAATGTTCCCCTTTCTCACATCGTTTTCTCGCATTCATCTGTTTTAAATATAATGAATCCAGGAAAATCCGTCAAGAAATTTGTCAAAGATTCATATAGTATTGACAACGGGTCTTATCAAAGGAGACATCTATGCGTATCCAACAATTAAAGCAAAAGGAAGTCATCAATGCGGCAACCTGTAAAAGTCTGGGCTGCCCCGCCGATGTTGACATCGATCCCTGTAAGGGTTGTATCACGGCCATCATCATTCCGGGGCCTGCCAAATTCTGCGGCTGCCTGATTCACGACAGCGAATATTATGTTCCCTGGGAATATGTCCGGCAGGTAGGTGAAGATATCATACTGGTGGACATCCACGAGGACCGCTGTTTAAAGAAACTCTAAACATACCATTTTCGGGCCGCTTGCCGATCCGGACCGCTTTTATATCCCGCAGGACGTTTTGCGGTTATCTTGGCTGTAAATAGCTGCGCATGGTTTTCAGCGCGTTCTTTTCCAACCGGCTTACCTGGGCCTGGGAAATGCCAATTTCCTGGGCCACTTCCATCTGCGTCTTGCCTTCGTAGAAACGCAATTCTATAATATATCGTTCCCGCTCATTCAGGCGCTGAATCGCATCCTGCAGTGCCAGGTTTTCCACCCAGTTTTCTTCTTTGTTTTTCTTGTCACTGACCTGATCCATGACATAGAGCGTATCGCCGCCTTCGGTATAAACCGGTTCGTAAAGGCTCATGGGATTTTGAATCGCATCCATGGCATAGACAATCTCTTCCCGGTCAATGCCGATTTCCGCGGCGATTTCCGCGATGGTCGGCTCCTTCATATTCTGGCGCATATAGTTTTCCCGTGCGTAGATCGCTTTGTAAGCAATATCTCTCAGCGACCTGCTGACACGGATGGTGTTATTGTCCCGCAGATAGCGGCGGATTTCTCCGCTGATCATGGGAACGGCATAAGTAGAAAAGCGCACATTCAGGGATGTGTCAAAGTTATCGATTGCTTTGATCAGGCCGATACAGCCAATCTGAAAAAGGTCATCGGCATTTTCGTTACTGTTGGTAAACCTGCGGATTACACTGAGCACCAGACGCAAATTCCCTTTGATATATAATTCTCTGGCCTCTTTGTCGCCATTTTTAATTCTCTCAAAGAGCAATTCTTTTTCTTCATTGGTAAGTATAGGTAACTTTGCGGTATTGACCCCACAGATCTCAACCTTATTGAGTGCCATAATAAGAATCCTCCTGATATTTATGTCTAACGTTAAGTTCTAGTAAACAGGATTCTCATTCCAACTTTTATCTATTCAAAACAGAAAAAAATTTAAAAAGTTTTAGCCCTTGACAAAAAACCGCTGCGGGATGACACATCCCACAACGGTCCTTTTCCTATACTCTATTTACTCACGTAATTTTTTATCTGGCTGTCAGCAGCTCACAAACACTTCCAAAGATAGCAGGAGACAGTTCCATAGAAGTCAGTGTCGCAACAGCGGCCGTGCCCTGTGCCTCAACAATGCTCAGGATTTCTGATTTCAAATCGTAAGGAATCTGTGCTTTCTCCAGGAATTCGTAGCAGCGCTCATTGATGTTCTGGTCAGCCAATGCCACACCATGGGGGAAGCTGACAACGATGGTGCTTGTAACAGCCACAGCAGGAATCGTAACAATCAGACTGCCCTTCTTTGTGCAATAAGCGGTTTCTGCAGGAATTTCTTTACCATCTACAGTTACAACCACATCTGTTTTCGCGGTTCCGGCAAATACCAGTTTCCAGCTTCTTTCCTGTGGAATGACAGAAAGGTTGCCCTCTGCTTTGGAGATGGTGAAAGCTGTTTCTCCTTCTTTTACGAAAGTCAGCTTCGTAGCCGCCCAGTTTTCATCCAGATCTTCTGCCGTATCACCAGCGTCTTCCCACAACGTAAAGCTTCCGTCAGCGGCCGGGAATACTTTCACTTCCATATCTTTCGGATTATCGGTACTGCTGTCGTACACCTTCAACTCTTTCATCGGAACGATAGCGCCGGCTTTCATCAGTACCGGATAATCATAAATATTTCTCCACAGATCGATCATACGGCCGCCGCGGTAAATCATTCCATTGAAGAAGTCTACCCACTGGCCTTCCGGCAGCCAGGTCTTTACTTTTGCCGTTCTGGATTCCTTATCCTGCGGATCTACAATCGGAGAAACCAGCAATTCGCTGCCAAAGTAGTACTCATTCTGTACCTGGTATGCTTCCTCCTGATCCGGCTCCAGATAGTAAAGCGGCATAATTAACGGCAGATCGTCTCTGCTGGCTCTGCGGTTCATGGTGTACAGATATGGCACCAGTTTATGACGAAGCAGCAAATAATCATCCATGATCTGTTCCGTAATCTTATCATACTTCCACGGTTCTTTACCATTGAACGGGTTGTCCGTGCTGTGCAGACGGTTAATGGGCGAGAATACGCCATACTGTGTCCAGCGGGCTGTCAGTTCATCATCTCTGACGCCGTGCATATGGCCGCCGATATCATGACTCCACCAGCCGTAGCCTACGTTGCTTGCCGTGTTTGTAAAGTATGGCTGGAAACGAAGGCTATCCCAGCAGATTACGGTGTCACCTGAAAAACCTACCGGATAACGATGGCTTCCTGGTCCTGCATAACGGGAGAAGGTCAGCGCACGGTTTCCTTTCCATTTGCTGTCCAGATAGTGATAATGATTCAGCATCCACAGCGGATCCAGTCCGGGGATTCTGGTCACATTGCCCTGCTGCCAGTCAAGCCACCAGAAATCCACACCTTCCTCTTCCAGCGGATGATGCAGCTCTTTGAAATACACTTCCATGAATTTCGGGTTGGTCGGATCAAAATCAACCGGCAATTCGCTGGCGGGATCAATGCCCATCTTCTCTGCTACACGCGGATACAAATCCTCATAGGCACGGATACCGTCTGCCGGATGTACATTCAGCGTAATCTTCATATTATGCTCATGCAGCCAGGTCATAAAACCTTCCGGATCCGGGAAAAATTCCTTGTTCCAGGTATATCCGGTCCAGCCGCTTCCGTATTTCGGATCTACGTCATCTACCAGATGCCAGTCCATATCAACGACTGCTACGGAGAATGGCAGCTTCTCGCGCTCAAAGCGCTCTACCAGTTCTTTATATTCGGTCTCCGTATAACGATGATAACGGCTCCACCAGTTGCCCAGCGCATAACGGGGCAGAAGCGGTGTCTTTCCGCACAAATAATAGAAATCTTTCAGACATTCCAGATAACGATGTCCGTAACCAAAGAAATATTTATCTACCGCGTTGCCGGTTCTCGGTTCGATCCATCCATCTTCTGTCAATGCCATGGTAGCGCTGTCATCAATGACAGAGAAACCATTTCTGGAAATCACACCGTGATCCATCTCCAATGTTCCTATGTAATCTTCATTTAACGGTGTCTCACCCTTAAATCTCCAGTCTTTTCCTTTAATCTTTACACCTTCCGCGTGATCAAGCGTACGCGCCGTTCCTCTCATATCCTGCGGCTCCGCCCCATAATGCCAGGTACGTTCATCGTTACGGCCGCCCACTACTTTGATAACCAAACCGTTGGGAGAAAACGGTGTACGATCATAATGAATCTGTAAAGAATCCGTATAAATTGCCAGTTCCTCTTCCGTTTCTACTACTTTATACTCCGGTACCGGAAAATCTCTGTTCATAACCATCTGAGTCGCGCGATCTTCAAACTTTCCTTCTTCGTTATACTCCAGACGGATCAAAGCCGGTGTCAGAACTGTAATTCGATATTTATCTCCCTGAATAACAGACTCTTTTCTGCACATCGGATGGCACTCCATTTTATATTCTTCCATTGCCATATTTAACACCTCCTGTATATTTAGCAGTACATATAGTATAACAAAAATTCCTGCCAGATGTAAACCCATTATAATACATCCGGCAGGAGATTTCCTCTATTATTTCAGCTAAAAATACTACTATTTTGACTTCATAAAGGAAAAGAAGCCCTTCTTCTCATAAGGCTCGCCCTTTACGGAGAGCACCTCGTAGCCGCTGCTTGCAAGGGCCTTGCGAACTGCCTCTTCCGTGATTTCTTCCTCAGAGATAATCTCTGCTTTTCCTTTGGCATGGGACGCGCTGACCTTCTTTACCTTCAATGCGTTTCTCAGCGCCTCACTAACGTGGGATTCACACATCCCACACATCATACCATCAATCTCTACAGTTGTCTTAACCATATTTTCCGCCTTCTTTCTATCGCAAATGTTTTCCTATAACAAAGAGTGTGGCAAGAATGCCACACTCTTTCACTGTCATTTCACATGATGATGACACGAACCACCGCAATGTTTGCAGTCACCACCACAAATCACGGAACCGCCCGCTTTATGGGTCTTTACCATGCTACGCACAATTAACGCTACAATACCGATCAATACCAGAAGTACAAGCAGAGTTCCCATATTGTCATCTCCTTTTATTTACAAAACTTATGCCGTTTTCTTAGCTGCTCCCTTAAAGGTAGTGCTCTCTTTATACGGTCTGAACAGCAGATACAGGAAACCGATGAAGACAATCAGTGCTGCAACGGTACCGATTCCAAATCCGCCGCCAGTCAATACTGTACCAAACTGATAAACACAAAGAGCTACAAGATAAGCGAATACACACTGATAACCGATCGCTGTGAAGAACCATTTTACATTGTTCATTTCACGTTTGATAGCTCCCATTGCTGCGAAGCAAGGTGCGCACAGCAGGTTGAATACCAGGAAAGAGTAAGCTGCAATCATGCTCATGCTGCCTGCAAGCGTTCCCCAGATTTCCTCTCCTTCTTCGGATACTTCTGCAAAACCATACAGAATACCAAAGGTACCAACAACGTTTTCTTTTGCAACCAGACCAGTGATTGCTGCAACAGTGGCTTTCCAGTCGCCCCATCCAAGAGGTGCGAAGATCCAGGAAATTGCATTACCGATAGCAGCCAGGATACTGTGATCGATTTCCATATCTTCCAGCATACGGAACTGTCCGTCTACCCATCCGAAGTAAGTAGCAAACCATACAAAGATGGTAGAAAGAGTAATGATGGTACCGGCTTTCTTGATAAAGGACCATCCACGTTCCCACATGCTTCTCAGCACGTTGCCAACGGTTGGCCAGTGGTAAGCAGGAAGCTCCATAACGAACGGAGCCGGATCTCCCTCAAACAGTTTCGTCTTTTTCAGGATGATACCGGAGCAAACGATTGCCGCGATACCAACAAAATATGCACTCGGCGCTACCCATGCGGCGCCGTCGAACAATGCACCTGCGATCAGGGCAATGATCGGAAGTTTTGCTCCGCAGGGAATGAAGGTGGTTGTAATAACGGTCATCTTACGGTCTCTGTCATTCTCGATGGTACGGGAAGCCATGATACCAGGAACACCACAACCAGTACCG
>CAYRTA010000101.1:0-8582 GCA_964427045.1 uncultured Hoministercoradaptatus sp.
GCTTTTGGCAAAGGATAAATTCTCAGGAAAGGATATTTGTATTCCTTACGGCGTCGATGTGAAAGGACTGAAACCCGGAGAACGGCTGGATACGATTCTGACGATTAACAGTAATCTGGGCGAATATCAGATTCCGGTACATGTGCAGATCATAAAATCCCAGATTCGCACATCCCAGGGGGAAATTCGCAGTTTGAATGAATTTGTGCGTCTGGCTCAGAAAGATTATAAGGAAGCCTTCCGGCTTTATACAAGTGAGAATTTTATCGGGATATTGACGGGCGCGGACAGCAAATATGGCAATCTGTACCGGAGTATGTCCAGAAATCCGGTGACTTACCAGCATATGGAGGAATTTTTGATTGCCGCCCATAAAAAGGATCCTGTGAAGTTACAGTTAGATAAAGAATGCAAGGACTTGGGAGGCATCGAAAGTACGCTGAAAGATACCCTGTATCTCTATAAAAGCAATTGGGGTTATACGAACATAGAGGTGGAAGTTCGCAGTGACTTTCTGGAAGTGGAGAAAAAGGTGATTACTTCCGAGGATTTCATTGGCAGTGTCTATGGTCTGGAATATCTGATTCGCAGAGAACGGTTGGGAAAAGGGCGCAAGTACGGGCAAATCCTGATTCACACGGTTTACGGAACACTGGTGTATGAGGTCAGCGCTTCGGGCAATGTGGAATATACCATCAGTACCCGCGCCATGGAGAAAAAGGCCACATGGGCTTTGAGTAAACTTTGCGAAAAGTTCCGGCTGGGCGAACTGGAAAAAGAGGACTGGAAAGCGGCTATGGATGAGAAGCTTCAGGAATTGAAGGATCTGGGCTGCTATTATGTGAGACATCAATTATTGGAGGCCTATGTATATGCCCGGATCGGGGACTTTCCCCAGGCATTATCCACCTTATGGCCCTTGAAGGAAGTGACTTTTACGCCCGAGCAGCAGGAAGAGGAGGCGCTTTATCTTGCCCTTTCCTATGCGTGCGGAGGCACCGCTCCGGAGCAGTATATGGAACTGGTGGATAGGATGGAGACTGTATGGCGGATGTATCCGGGAAACTGGTTTTTGCTGAAAGCATTTATGGAAGTTTCCGAGGAATACCGCCGTTCACCGTCAAAACGGTTATACCGGATGGATGAGATCTTTCAGTTGGGATGCCGCAGTCCTTTTCTGTATCTGGATGCCTATGAAATTATCCGGGAGGATGAAAGCCAGCTGAAAAAACTTTCGCCCTTTATGGTGCAGGTGCTTTCTTACGCGGCGTCCCATAATCTTCTGACAGAGTCGCTGACCCTTCGGATCGGACATCTGTCGGAGTATGTAAAGCAGTTTCAGCCGCTGATTTACCGGCTTTTGGAAGATTGTTATGAAGCCTGGCCCCAGAAAAATCTGGTGGACAGTATCTGTAAGTATATTATGAAGGGACAGCCGCGGAACAAACAGTATTTTCGCTGGTATGCCCTGGCGGTGGAGCAGGATATCCGCTTAACCCGCCTCTATGAATATTATATTGAGACCATGCCGGAGAGTAACAACGGGGTTCTTCCCCAGGTAATCCGCATGTACTTTGTATATAATAATGCGTTAAGCAACAAGAAAAGGGCATTGGTTTATGCCAATGTGATTCGGAATAAAGAAAAAGACAAAACGACGTATCAGAGTTACCGCAAAGCAATGGAACAGTTTGCGGCACAATCTCTGTCGGAGGGCCGCATCAATGGAGATTATGCGGTCATCTATCAGGAATGTATCGAAAAGATTGACAGTGTGGCCATGGGAGAGGCCATGTCGGCAGTCATGTTCACTTACCGTATTTACTGTGATGACCCGAAGATCCGTGATGTAATCGTGTGCCATGAGGAATTGGAGGGCGAACAGCGGTGTCCGCTGAAAGATGGCGTGGCTTATGTCAATATTTACACGCCGGATGCACAGATTCTCTTCGAAGATGGAAAACACAGGCGTTATGCGGCCACAGTTGATTATAATATGCAGAAGCTGATGGAAGAGAAGGAATATTTGAAGCGCTGTATTGCTTTGGACGTGCTTCACCCGGGTTTGATTCTTCATGTCTGCCACGGAAAAGGGGACGTGCGGGTGCGGACGTTGGGCTGTTTCCAGCATGCGGCCCAGTTAAAAGCCTTTCGAAAAGATTATCGTCAGGATATCTGCCGGAGAATTTTGGAATATTATGCGGCCCATGCCGGAGATGATACACTGGACGGTTATTTAAAGCAGATTGATTATATGACGTTTGCTCAGGTGGATAAAGTACTGCTGGTGGAGATTCTCATCAATAAGGGTCTGTATGACAAAGCTTATGATATCCTCTGCGAATACGGATATGAGGGAGTCCGGGTGGAAAGCCTGATGAAACTGGCCAGCCGTATGATTCTGAAAACTAATCTGATTGAGCAGGAGGAACTGTTATACCTTTCCCTGTATGTCTATGAAAATGGAAAATACGATGAGGTGATTCTCCATTATCTCAGTGACAATTTGTTGGGGCCGGTGGAGCAAATGGCACTGCTCTGGGAGCGAATGAAAGGGTTCCAGTTAGATACTTACGCGCTGGAAGAGAAGATCTTTTTACTGGCCATGTTTGGCAGAGTGCGGATGACGCAGGGGGCCCGGATTTTAAAAAGTTATATTCATCACCAGGGTAAGATGCAGGTGATTTTGGCCTGGTTGTCCTATTGCGCTTATGATTATTTCCTGGGCGGACAACAGACGGATCCATCGATTTTTGACTGGCTGGAACGCTGTTGTGTGAAAAACTGGGAGATGGATTTGATTTGCCGTCTGGCTTTATTGAAATATTACGCCACCTTGTCTTCCTATACGGAAGTGCAGGAGCGGCTTTTGAAGGAAATATTGGAAGAGTGTAATGAGGCGGGGCTTCATTTTGCATTCTTTGGCCAACTGGCTTCCTGTTATACAAAGCCGCTGCAATTAGATGACAAGCAGATTGTGGAAGTCCGGTATGCGCCGGGAGCGAAAGTGACTATATATTACCGGATTTCTTCGGATTCCTGCGACGATATGGATTATACCAGTGAGCCTTTGCGGGATATGTACCGGGGCATTTTTGTGAAAGAGTTTTTGCTGTTTTATGGCGAGAAGCTGGAATATTACTTTGTGGTGGAGCAGGACGGAAAGACGGAAAAGACAGAGCCTGTTTCTCTGCTGATGGATGCGGCCTCTGAGGAAGGCGCATCCCGCTATCAGCTTCTGAACCAGATGCTGGCTGCCAGAAAGCTGTCGCAGGATGACCGCCTGGAGAAGCTGGTGGAGACGTATCTGCTCAGAAAGCAATTGACCGGGCAGTTGTTCCCGTTGATGAAGTAAAATGGAAAGTACGGAGGCGAGGTAATGAACGAAGTCAGAAATATAATAGTAGGATTGGATTTTGGTGCGGCAGCTTCCCAGCTTTGCTATTTTGACAGACGTGCGGGGGAACCGGTATCTCTTTCCATGAAAGTAGGTTCCGGCCAGTATAGCTTTCCCAATTGTCTCAGTAAGAAACCGGGAGAGGAAGAGTGGCATTTTGGTCTTGAGGTGGAATATTTTGTCAGCCAGCAAAATGAAATCTATCTGGATCAGCTTTATGAACTGGCATCATCAAGCCGTAAGACGGATATTGACGGAGAAGAACGCAGCGTTGGTGAGCTGCTGGCGATCTTTTTCGGGAATGCGCTGAAGATTCTGGGCGTACCTGATCCGGTAAAGAGCATCAGCGGCCTGACCATTACGGCGCCGGTTCTCACGAAGACGCTGGTGGAAAATATCCGCAGCGCCTGCCGGCAGATGGGATTTGCGAGAAATCGCTGCTTTTTACAGGATTATGCGGAAAGCTTTTATTATCACACCATGAATCAGAAGCCCGAGGTTTGGAGCCGGAATGTGGCGTTGTTTCAGTTTGACCGGGATGGTGTTTCTTTTTCCCAGATGATATTTGAGAAAAAGACAAAACCGATACAGGTGGCAGTGAAAAAAGGAAAGCGGGCCACCCTTCATCAGACGCCATTGGAGCGGGATTTTGATTTTTATGAATTAATACGGGATACCATGGGGAATGAGGTTTATTCCAGCATTTTCCTGGTGGGCGACGGATTTGATAAAAGCTGGGCAACCCGTTCCATACCTTTATTATGCCGGAATCAGCGAAGAGTCTTTTATGGCAATAATTTGTTTGTCAAGGGCGCCTGCTATGGGGCCAGGGAGAAGGTGGAGGAACGTAATCTGAAAGGTTATCTCTATATCGGCAGCGATGTAGTTCGTATGAATATCGGTATGGATATGATCATCAATGGTTCTCCGGCGTATTATCCGCTGATTACCGCCGGCGTCAACTGGTACGAAGCCGTGGGGGAATGCGAGTTGTTATTGGATGAGGTAAGGGAATTGACCTTTGTGGTGACTTCCATGGAAGGAGACCAGAAAAACCGTTACAGCATGGATCTTCCTGGTTTACCGGAACGGCCGTCCAAGGCTACACGGCTTAGGGTTCATCTGGAATTTGAATCGGTGAATCGCTGCCGCATAGAGGTGCAGGATTTGGGATTGGGTGAATTGTATCCCACCTCAGGTCTCGTCTGGCAGGAAATGATGCATCGGTAAAGGAGGGGCAGCATGAGCGGTTATATTTTATGTCAGGTCAAACGGGCCAACATGCCCTATTATATAGAAAATATCAGTACCAATATTTATTCCATGGAGGAGTTGTGCTTCTATCTGTATCACAATATCTATCTGCTGGACGATACCATACTCAATGAGGAGTTGTGTTTTTGGATACGGGACGAACTGGGACTCAAGCGCCTGGCTCAGAAACTGTATCAGTTATTGGATGAAGAATGGAAAATAGGGGATTTCATTCTTCCCATATTCAAGGAAATCAATTATCTGTCATTGACAGAATTCAGGAAGCTGAATGCCAAAATACAGCAGCTGGCCCAGGAACCGGCAGTATTGCGCCAGAAGCTGAAAGGCGACTATCTGATGGAACATGACAAGTACGTCAATGCCATTCGAATTTATCAGAAGGCGCTGCATGAAAAAATATCGAAAGAGGAGCAGGACCGGCTTGGCGGCCAGTTTATCGGCGGCGTGTATCATAATATGGGCTGCGCTTATGCTCGTCTGTATCAGATGGAAGAAGCGATTGCCTGCTTTTCTAAGGCGTATGATCATTTACGGACGATGGCTTCCATATCCAGTTATCTGTTTGCGCTGTATATTGACCAGGGTGAAGAGGCTTTTGACAGGAAGGCGGATGAACTGGGGCTGGAACCGGAACGAAAGGCCAGTATGCTGGAGGATGTAAAGGCGGCGGCCGAAGCCTGTTATGAGACGGAGGAAGGCCAGGCGTATCGGCAGGCGGTGTCGGAAAAAGAAAAGGGGAATGTGGAAGCGTATCATCGGCAATTGGATGCACTTCTGAAAAAAATGACGAGGGAATATCACAGAAGTACCGGTCAGTAGACCAAAGGGGTTATGATTGATTCATTTTTGGAGGATAAAATGGCGAAGCAAAAAGACGTTAAGCAAAGAAAGGCAAAGACATCGAAGACGTCAAAAACATCAAAGACATCAAAGGCATCAAAGACATCGAAAACCAGAAAACCAAAAACAAAAACCACAAAAGCAGGGGCAGGCAAAAAGAGCATCAGGAAAAAGATGTGGTTTTGGCTGCTTCCGGTTATCGTCGTTTTGTGTGTCGTTTTAGGATATCTGATTTGCTGTCTTCAATTCGATCAGGATATCATATACACGGATTATACGGTTAATGGCGTGCCGTTGAAAGGAATGACGCGCGAGAAAGCAGTGGCTGCTTTGGATGCGGCTTATGAGGAAAGCTATGGCGAGGCCGTGATTCAGGTAGAAGCCGCGGGAAGTGTTTATCCGGTTTCCGTTTCCGGGGCAATTTCCCTTGATACGGGGGCCATTGTAGACCAGATTTTTGAAGAAAATGAAGTGAAGGTCTGGGAACGGGGATATGCTTTTTTAAAGGAAAAAATAAAGCCCCGGAAAATCGAGAAAACCGAGGTTCCGGTCTTATCCGATGAGGCCGCTCTTGACGAGGCAATTCATAATTCCGGTTTGCTGGAAGTAAATACTACGGTACAGACAACGATGGAACGGACTGATGAAAATCTGGTCTTTACGAAAGGTGTAACCGGCGTTTCCGTAGATCAGGCCGGTCTTATGGAGCAATTAAAGGAAAGTATTGCCAATGCTGATTATGAGACGGTAATCGCCTGTTCTGTTATCAATGGTACCGTGGAACCGGTGGATTTGAATGCCATCTATGAGGCTGCCTATGTGGAACCGGTCAACGCATACATGGATAGTTCCCATAATGTGGTGGAATCCGTACAGGGGATTAGTTTTGATATGGAATCCGCGCAGGCTATGCTGGATGAGGCCGAAGAGGGCAGTGTGGTGAATGTTCCGCTTATCTATACGGACCCGGAATATACTACCGCGGAATTTAATGCACTGCTGTTTCGCGACAAGATGGGTACTTATACCACATCCGTGGCGGGTACCTCGAATCGTATCAACAATGTACAGTTGTCGGCAAATTCCTGCAACGGAACGATTTTGCTGCCGGGAGAAACCTTCTCTTATAACAATGTGGTTGGAGAGAGAACGGCGGCGGCAGGATATAAGACGGCGGCGGCCTATTCCAATGGAAATACGGTACAGGAGTTGGGCGGCGGTATCTGTCAGACTTCCTCTACGCTGTATAATGCGGTGGTACTGGCAAATCTGGAGATAACGGAACGGAGAAATCATACCTATGTTTCCGGTTACGTGCCCATCGGCCGGGATGCAACCGTTTCCTGGGGCGGCCCGGATTTTAAATTTACGAATAATACGGATTTTCCGATCAAAATTGCGGCATCTTATAGTAACGGAAAGCTGACCTGTTCTATCTACGGAACGAATCTGACCGGAGAATATGTGGTATTTGAAAGTGAAACGCTGTCAACGATTCCCTTCGATACCAAATATCAGGAGACGGCAGATCTTCCGGCCGGAACTACCCAGGTTTCCGTAACTGGGGAGACCGGTTATAAAGCAAGAAGCTACCGGAAGGTATATGATGCCAACGGCAATTTGATTTCTTCCGGGACGGAGGCCAACAGCGTATATTCCAAACGGGATCAAGTGGTTCTGGTGGGAACAGGCGGTCAGACCACACAGCCTGCCGAAGGCGAGACGGAACAGCCGGAAACCGAGTAACTATTCGGCCATCCGGGCCACACCTGCCTTTTTCAGAGGCTGGCCGCTGCTAAAGCAGCTTATGGCTGTGGCTGAATCGTTACAACAGAATAAGAAAACCACACTTGCCATCGAAGATTTGGTAGTATATACTGTAACAGGGATTTTTTGAAATTAGATATCAATCAATATTGCCGTAGGTATCTTCGGCAGAAATGGAGGAGAAAATGAGCACAGACAGATATGTGAGCCCATTATCAGAACGCTATGCCAGTAAGGAGATGCAGTATATTTTTTCTCCGGATATGAAGTTTCGTACCTGGAGACGGCTGTGGATTGCCCTTGCCGAGACAGAGAAGGAGTTGGGCCTTCCCATTACCCAGGAACAGATCGACGAACTGAAAGCCCATAAGGATGATATTAATTATGATGTGGCGAAGGAGAGGGAACGTCAGGTTCGTCATGATGTTATGTCCCATGTATATGCATATGGCGTACAGTGTCCGAAGGCCAAAGGAATCATTCATCTGGGTGCCACTTCTTGTTATGTGGGCGATAATACGGATATTATCGTCATGACGGAGGCTTTGAAGTTAGTTAAAAAGAAACTGGTGAATGTCATTGCTGAAATGGCAGACTTCGCTGAAAAGTATAAAGATTTGCCTACATTGGCATTTACCCATTTCCAGCCGGCACAGCCGACTACGGTGGGAAAACGTGCGACACTCTGGATGCAGGAATTTATGCTGGATTTGGAGGATTTGAATTATGTACTGAGTACCATGAAGCTTTTGGGTTCCAAGGGAACCACCGGTACCCAGGCGAGCTTTTTGGAACTGTTTGAGGGAGATCAGGAAACGATCGATAAAATCGATCCGATGATTGCCGAAAAGATGGGCTTCCAGGAATGTTATCCCGTATCGGGCCAAACCTATTCCCGTAAGGTCGATACCCGTGTGGCAAACATTCTGGCAGGCATTGCGGCCAGCGCACATAAATTTTCCAACGATATCCGTCTTTTGCAGCATTTAAAAGAAATAGAGGAACCATTTGAGAAAAGTCAGATCGGCTCTTCCGCCATGGCTTATAAGAGAAACCCCATGCGCAGCGAACGGATTGCTTCTTTGTCCCGTTTTGTTATGGTTGACGCGCTGAATCCGGCTATTACCTCCGCTACGCAGTGGTTTGAGAGAACCCTGGATGATTCTGCCAATAAGAGACTTTCCATTCCGGAGGGCTTTTTGGCTGTCGACGGCATTTTGGATTTGTGCCTGAATGTGGTGGACGGTCTGGTGGTATATCCAAAGGTCATTGAAAGACGGCTGCGTTCCGAACTGCCTTTTAT
>CAYRTA010000102.1:0-8527 GCA_964427045.1 uncultured Hoministercoradaptatus sp.
TCGGAAAAGAAGGTTATTCTATTATCGGTCAGGGACAGATTGATAAGATCCTGAGCGGTAAACCGGAGGATCGCCGGGAGCTTTTTGATGAAGCTGCCGGCATTGTTAAGTTTAAAAGAAGGAAAAATACGGCGTTAAAGAAATTGGCTGAGGAAGAACAGAATTTGGTTCGTGTGACGGATATTCTTACAGAACTGACCCGTCAGCTGGGACCGCTGGAACGCCAGTCCGAGACGGCCCGCATCTATCTGAAAAAAAGGGACGAATTAAAAAATCTGGATATTAACATGTTTCTTCTGGAGCATTCCCATATCAAAAAACAGTTGGCCGAGGCAGAGCAGAAGGAATTGCAGGCCAGGGAAGAACTGGAAGAGACAACGGCCCGGTTTGAAGAGACAAAGGCGGAATATGAGCGGATTGAGGGAGAACTGGACGAACTGGATAGCCAAATGAGCCAGCTTCGGGATAAGACCAGTGCCGATACCCTGAACCGGCAGCAATTGGAAAACCAGATTGAACTGTTGAAAGAACAGATTCGCGCGGCTGCCCAGAGCGATCAGCATTATGAAGAACGTCTGGAAGCCATCCGCCAGGATATGGAGAAGCGGCAGACGGAAACCGAGGAATATCATGCACAGGAAATCGGTCTGACCCAGTCGGGACATAGTATGCTGGAGAAGCAGGATATGGCCAGGGGAGAGTTGAACCGGCTGCGGCATGAGATTGATGTAATTAATCGAACCGTTGAAGATGGAAAAAATGAGATTATCGAAATTCTGAATCAGAGTGCCGCCACCCGTGGTAAGATGCAGCGCTACGATGCTATGCTGGAGCAGATCGGGATCCGGCGTGCTTCTTTAACTTCCCGCAGTCTGGAATTAAAGGGCGAAGCGCTTAAACAGCAGGAATTGCTGAACCGGCGCCAGCAGACTATGGGCGAGATCACAAAGCAGATGCAGACACTCCAGGAAGCTTATCATGAGACGGAAGAGACATTGACGGCGCTGCGTCTTAAAATGGAGGAACAGAATCGCAGGATTGAGAATTGCCAGGGTGAATATCATCGTTCTGCTTCCCGTTTGGAATCCCTTAAGAACATTACCGAGCGTTACGAAGGATATGGAAATAGCATCCGTAAGGTGATGGAACAGAAAGAACGGCAGCCGGGTATACTTGGCGTGGTGGCCGATCTGATAAAAGTGCCGAAGCAGTATGAGACTGCCATAGAGACGGCGCTGGGCGGCAGTATTCAAAATGTGGTTACGGATAACGACCAGACCGCCAAATATATGATTGAATATCTGAAACGAAACCGGTTCGGCCGGGCGACCTTCCTGCCTTTGACGAATATGAAGAATGCCGTCTTTCCAAGTAAGCCCGCCTTGAAGGAGCCAGGCGTGATCGGAGTGGCCGATACGTTGGTAGAGGCGGAGCCTGTGTATGGAAGACTGGTATCCCAGCTTCTGGGCAGGACGCTAGTGGTAGATCAGATTGATCAGGCCATTGCCATAGCGAGAAAATACAATCATACGCTCCGGATTGTAACGAGAGACGGGGAACTGTTAAGTCCGGGCGGTTCCATGACGGGAGGTGCTTTTAAAAGTACCAGTAACCTTCTGGGACGCCGCAGAGAGATAGAAGAACTGGAAAAGAGTGTATCGAAGCTGCAGCGTGACTTACAGCGTATGCAGACCTCCCTGTCATCCTATAAGGAGGAGCGAAATCAGAACCGGGATCGTCTGGCCAATCTGGCGGAACAGATTCAAAAACTGGAGATTTCCGAAAGCACGGAGCAGGTAAAACTAAAGCAGGCAAAGAATCGCATCGGGGATATCCAGAATAATTTCCGGCAGCTGGACAGTGAGCAGACGGAAATCGAAGGACAAATTCAGGATATTGATTTAAGCAGCAAAAAAATCCAGATGGAACTGGAACAGTTAAAGAAGCGGGAAGAAGAACAGCAGGCTTTGATCGAAAGCCAGCAGCAGATTCTGGAAGAGAAGCAGCAGCAGGAGGCGAAAGCCAGCCAGAGCTATAATAATCTGCTTTTGGAAGCGTCGGCTTTGCAGCAGAAACTGGATTTTGTACAGGAAAACGAGGCCCGTATACGAGATGAGATGGCGGCATTGGAAGAAGAGAGAACGTCCATTCTTCATACCATGGAAGCGGGTAAGATGGATGTCGGCAAGAAGGAAGCGGAAATCGCCGAAATTCGTAAGACCATACAATCCGCCGATGCGATCTTGAAAGATACGGAAGAGAAGATGGAAGCCTGCAGACAGAAGAAGGAACAACTCAACGTCCGCCATAAGAGTTTCTTTGAACGGCGGGATGAATTATCCAGCCACAGGAATCTTTTGGATAAGGAATGCTTCCGGTTATCAGGCCAGTTGGAAAAGCTGAGGGAGCAGCAGGAAGACCGGGTAAATTATCTTTGGGAAGAGTATGAGATGACACCGGGACAAGCCGTTGTACATGACTGTGATGTGCCGATGGAACGGGGACCTTTAAAAAAGGCTATTTCAGAATTGAAAGATAGTATCCGGAAACTGGGAAGCGTCAATGTCAATGCCATCGAGGAGTATAAAGAAGTTTCCGAACGTCATGCGTTTTTGAGTAATCAGCATGGAGATTTGGTTAAGGCGGCTGAAACTCTGAAAAAGATTATCGCTGAATTGGATGAGGGAATGCGGAAACAATTTACGGAGAAATTCGCCCAGATTCGTGTGGAATTTGATAAGGCATTCAAACAGCTCTTTGGAGGAGGTAAAGGAACACTGGAACTGATGGAAGAGGAGGATGTACTGGAAGCGGGCATCCGGATTATTTCCCAGCCGCCGGGAAAAAAATTGCAGAATATGATGCAGCTGTCGGGTGGGGAAAAAGCGCTGACGGCCATTGCCCTTTTGTTTGCGATTCAGAATTTGAAACCGTCCCCCTTCTGTTTGCTGGATGAGATTGAAGCTGCACTGGATGATTCCAATGTCACCCGGTTTGCACAATATTTACATAAGTTGACAAAGAATACACAATTTATTATTATAACACATAGACGGGGTACCATGAATGCAGCGGACCGCCTCTATGGTATTACGATGCAGGAAAAAGGGGTATCCACTCTCGTTTCCGTTAATCTTATTGAGAATCAATTGGATCAGTAATGTGATCAGGGAAGGAAAAAGGGATGACAGAGGAGAAAAAAGGTTTTTTTAGAAGGCTGGTAGAAGGGCTTTCCAAGACGAGAAGCAATATCGTTGCGGGAATTGATTCTATTTTCAGCGGCTTTTCCAGTATTGATGAAGATTTTTATGAAGAAATCGAAGAAATTCTGGTTATGGGAGATATCGGTATTAATACCACCACCTCCATTATTGAACATTTGAAAGAAGAAGTTTCCGAAAAGCGTATTAAGGAACCCGCGGAATGTAAGCAGCTTTTGATTGACGAGATTAAACGGCAGATGGATGTGGGCGATACGGCCTATGAATTTGAAAACCGGAAATCCGTAGTCTTAGTCATTGGCGTCAATGGCGTTGGTAAAACTACGTCGGTAGGCAAATTGGCCGGTAAATTGAAAGATCAGGGAAAGAAGGTCATACTGGCGGCGGCCGATACCTTCCGCGCGGCGGCAGGTGAACAGCTGACAGAGTGGGCAAACCGGGCCGGCGTGGATTTGATTGGCGGTCAGGCTGGGGCTGATCCGGCTTCGGTTGTATTTGATGCGGTGGCGGCTGCCAAGGCGCGGAACGCAGATGTTTTGTTATGTGATACGGCCGGCCGTCTTCACAATAAGAAAAATCTGATGGAAGAACTGCGCAAAATTTACCGTGTATTGGAACGAGAATATCCGGAGGCATATCTGGAGACCCTGGTAGTCTTAGACGGAACGACGGGACAAAATGCCCTGGTCCAGGCCCGGCAGTTTAAGGAAGTGGCGAATGTCACCGGAATTATTTTGACAAAGCTGGACGGCACCGCCAAAGGAGGTATTGCGGTTGCCATTCAGTCCGAACTGGATATTCCGGTAAAATACATTGGTGTGGGAGAGTCCATTGATGATTTGCAGAAGTTCGATGCAGATCAATTTGTAAATGCGCTGTTTCACGTAAAAGAAGAGACAGAAGAGTAAAATTTGGAATTCGAATTGGGAAGAAGGATAAGATATGTTGACATTAGAAGCATTTGAGGAAGCATCAGAGGTAGTAAAACAGGTTGTACAGGAGACAAAACTGATACACAGTGATTATTTTAGTCATATGACGGGTAACCGGGTATATTTTAAGCCGGAAAATATGCAGCGGACCGGAGCTTATAAGCTTCGCGGCGCCTATTATAAGATTAGTACCCTGTCTCAGGAAGAACGGGACAAAGGGCTGATTACGGCTTCCGCCGGCAATCATGCCCAGGGTGTGGCATATGCGGCGAAGGCGTTTGGTGTGAAAGCGGTAATTGTTATGCCGACCACCACTCCGTTAATTAAGGTAGAGCGGACCAAAAGTTATGGCGCGGAGGTTGTCCTCTACGGCGACGTCTATGATGAGGCGTGTGAGTATGCGTATCAGTTGGCTGAGGAACATGGATATACTTTTATTCATCCCTTTGATGATCTGGCAGTAGCCACCGGTCAGGGAACCATTGCCATGGAAATTGTGAAAGAATTGCCGTTGGTAGATTATATTCTCGTTCCCATTGGCGGCGGCGGATTGGCTACAGGTGTTTCTACCCTGGTTAAATTGTTAAATCCCAATATTAAAGTCATAGGAGTAGAGCCGGCCGGCGCCAATTGTCTGCAGGAATCCCTCCGTAAGGGAGAAGTGACGACCCTTCCGATTGTCAACACCATTGCTGACGGTACAGCCGTAAAGACGCCGGGAGAGCATATTTTCCCGTATCTGCAGAAAAATCTGGATGATATCATCACGATTGAAGATGATGAACTGATTGTATGCTTTTTGGATATGGTAGAAAATCATAAGATGATTGTGGAAAATTCAGGGCTTTTGACAGTAGCTGCGTTAAAGCATCTGGATTGTAAGAATAAGAAAATTGTTTCTGTTTTAAGCGGCGGTAATATGGATGTTATTACGATGGCATCTGTCGTGCAGCTTGGATTGATCCAGAGAGACCGTATTTTTACGATTTCCGTATTGCTTCCGGACCGTCCGGGTGAATTGACCCGCGTATCCCAGTTAATTGCCGAGCAGCAGGGAAATATTATTAAGCTGGATCATAACCAGTTCTATAGCACAAACCGAAACGCGGCTGTAGAATTGAAGATTACGATGGAGGCCTTTGGTACGGAGCACAAGCAGCAGATTGTTACGGAGCTGGAACGTGCGGGTTACCGTCCTAAATTGATTCGTCCGAATTTATAATACATAAGGCGGGGGTGGCATGAAAACAATCAATAAGATTTTGATCGGTATTATCGTCGTTTTAGTGGCCGCTGCGGCGGCGATTGGTATCCTTTTCTTTATTCCGTCAGGAAGTTCCCGTGAGACATCCGCGGTGGAAGAGACGAATTCGGCGAGAGAGAGACGGGTATCGTCGGATGCTTCGGGAACAGGCGGGGAAGAATCTTCCGATGAGAACTTGTCCGGTGAATCGTCGTTTGATGATGAGAATATGGATGTGGATGACCAGAGTGAGACAGAGAAGGAATTACCCAAAATACAGGATGAGTCCGAAGTTTTTTCCGTGGGAACTTACAATGGTACTATAATCAGGGGAAAGTACGTATATCTGAGAGCGGGTAATGAAGTATGTGTTTTTGACCGCCAGAGTAAAGAGAAAGTTTTAGAGTTAGACGGAGAAATCTCGTATCAGATGCTGGCTACGGATGATGGTCTTTATTATGGTGACGGCGATCAGATTTATTATTACAGTATGGATACGCAAAAGCAAATTCTTTGTGTATCTGACGTGCCGAATCCATGCATGGTGGGAATTGTCGATACCAAACTCTATTTTACCTACAACCCAAATGAAGAATGGGAAGAGGTGGTTCTGGGAGCGTACGACATTGCTTCCGGCAGCCTGAAAAAGTTTTCGGATCTTCCCGGCGTATGCGGCCATTCTGCTTTTGTTATTGGCAGGGATCGTCTTTTCTATCTGGAAGGAGCCGGAGATGTCAGTACAGTCATTCTCTATGAGATTGATCTTGATACGGGAACAGTCATGATGTTGGACTCTTCGGTCGCTTCTGGCCTGATTGCTTTCGGCGATTATTTGTATTTTACACATGCATATCCGGAAGGAGATTATACGAGAGCATACCTTACGTTGTATCGCCACAATCTGCTGGATGACGGGCAGAGTACGGTGGCCACCGGCTCTTATAATGAGACGGGTGTGTTTAGCGGTATCAGCGCTGTTACGGATGACTATATTTATATGGTTTTGTATGGCAATGATAACTGTACGCTGAAAAGGATCTCTCAGAAGGATTTTTCACAGGAAGTGCTGGCAGAGGCGGTCTCTCTGAATTTTATTAATGAATGGGGAGATGGATTCTATTATGAGGCCAATTCCAGCTATGATACGGAAGGCAGCAAAGTCTATTATTATAGCAATGCCACCGGAAAAAGCAAAGAAGTATGCGCCGTTGATGATGTGGTGCAGTACGTGGACGATTCCCGGGTTTATGCGGTAAGCTATGCTTCAGATCAATCGGAAATCGTGGTAACAGATTTTTAGAAAAAAATATGGAACGCCCTGTATGGAAGAATTCCGGTTCGGATATCCTTTGCATACGGGGCGTTTTGTAAGCTTTATATGGCTGCCTGCCGCAGAGGGTTAAAACATGGCTGTTTATCTGGTAGGTACAATTTCCAGCCAATAGCCATTGGGATCCAGAATGAAGTACACGCCCATATCAAGATTTTCATAGCATACACAGTCCATTTCTTTGTGAAGCGCATAGGCGGCTTCGAAATCATCGACACGGAAAGCCAGGTGGAATTCGCATTCACCGAGGTCATAGGGTTTATCCCGGTCACGGTTCCAGGTCAGTTCCAGTTCAAAATCAGTCGTGTCATTTCCCATATAAACGATGATAAAGGATTCGTCATCAGCGGTAATTCTCCGCAGTTCATGAAGCCCCAGGGCTTTTTCATAGAAATCCATCGTTTTTTTAAGGTCAAATACATTATAGTTTTCATGAATCATTTTAAATTTCATGGTAATCCTCCTCGACTATTTTTTAAACATTGTATCACAGCGTTACTTTTGGTACAAGTTCTTTCCTTGTTTCAAAATCATACACATTCCGAACATAAGTTCGTAAAGAAAAAATACTTGACAGCCATGTTTTATTGTTGTATGATACCCAAGGTGATAAACATGGATAGATTAATGAGACAGGCACTGTTATACGATTTCTATGGTGAACTGCTGACAGAGCATCAGAGGAACGTGTACCGGGAAGTACTTTTGGAAGATTATTCCGTCAGTGAGGTGGCCCTGGATTATGGTATCAGCCGGCAGGGGATTCACGATCTGGTAAAGCGCAGCAGCAGAATACTGGAAGAATATGAGGAGAAGCTTCATTTGGTGGAACGTTTTGTATCCATACAGGATAAAGTTCATGAGATTCACCGATTAACCCAGGGATACGAGGGTAAAGATCTGAACCAACTGATGCAGCGGATTGGTTCTTTGTCTTCGGAAATTTTAGAGGAGTTATAATATATGGCATTTGAAAGTTTATCAGAAAAACTGCAAAATGTGTTCAAAAATCTGCGCAGCAAAGGCCGTCTGACCGAGGCAGATGTAAAGTCTGCGTTGAAAGAAGTAAAGATGGCGCTTTTGGAGGCGGATGTTAGTTTTAAAGTAGTAAAACAGTTTATTAAGTCTGTGCAGGAGAGAGCCGTTGGTCAGGATGTTATGAACGGTTTAAATCCTGGTCAGATGGTCATTAAGATTGTAAATGATGAACTGGTTTCCCTCATGGGAAGCGAAACGACTGAGATTAAGTTAAAAAATCCATCGGAAATAACGGTAATTATGATGGCCGGTTTGCAGGGTGCAGGTAAAACCACAACCACCGCCAAACTTGCCGGAAAGCTGAAATCCAAGGGTAGAAAACCTCTTTTGGCTGCCTGCGATGTGTATCGTCCCGCCGCTATTACCCAGTTACAGATTAACGGTGAAAAGCAGGGCGTGGAAGTCTTTTCCATGGGGGACAAAAACAGTCCGGTCAATATTGCGAAAGCGGCCGTGGAACATGCCAAGTCCAACGGTTTTAATGTGGTCATCCTCGATACGGCGGGCCGTCTGCATGTGGATGAAGATATGATGCAGGAACTGATGGATATCAAAGCGGCATTGGAGGTAGACCAGACCATCCTTGTGGTGGATGCCATGACCGGTCAGGATGCCGTCAATGTATCGGAGACCTTTGAAAAGAAGGTTGGAATCGACGGTGTCATTTTGACAAAGCTGGATGGTGATACGAGAGGCGGAGCGGCTCTTTCGATTAAGGCCATCAGCGGCAAACCGATTCTGTATGTAGGTATGGGTGAAAAAC
>CAYRTA010000103.1:0-8378 GCA_964427045.1 uncultured Hoministercoradaptatus sp.
GTAGACGTGGGCAGGGATATTACGGCAGAAGAACTGAAAAAGCAGTATGACCGGGTGGTGCTGTGCTGCGGCGCCTCCAATCCCAGAGATATCCAGGTACCGGGAAGAGACAGCGGAAATATTTTCTTTGCCGTGGACTACTTAAGTTCCATCACGAAGAGTCTGCTGGATTCCGGCTTAAAGGACGGCAAGTTTGTCAGTGCCAGGGGTAAACACGTTCTTGTCATCGGCGGCGGCGATACCGGAAATGACTGTGTCGGTACGGCGATCCGTCTCGGCGCAAAATCCGTCACCCAGCTTGAGATGATGCCGAAACCGTCCGAGACCCGTACACCCTCCAACCCCTGGCCCCAGTGGCCGCGGGTTCTGAAAACCGATTATGGCCAGGAAGAGGCCATCGCCGTTTTCGGACACGATCCCCGGGTGTACCAGACCACGGTAAAAGAATTTATCAAGGATAAAAAAGGAAATGTAAAACAGGCCGTTATTGTCAGTCTGGAATCAAAAAAAGACGAAAAGACCGGACGGATGATGATGGTTCCCGTAGAGGGCTCTGAAAAGACCATCGATGCCCAGCTGGTATTGATTGCCGCCGGCTTTTTGGGAAGCCAAAAGTATGTGACCGATGCGTTTAAGGTGGCTTTAAATCCCAGAACCAACGTACAGACGGCTGCGGACGGCTACGAGACCAGCGTTCCCGGCATCTTTACCGCCGGAGATATGCACCGCGGACAGTCCCTGGTAGTCTGGGCCATTACCGAGGGCCGCAGAGCCGCCCGGGCGGTGGACGAATCCCTTATGGGCTACACCAACCTGTAAATGACGGGTAATGTCTGCATTGCGATTACGAAGGCACCTCTTGTCTGCGGACGAGGGGCGCCTTTTTTGGTCTAATGTAAATCTCCCCATTTTGTTCTAAAGAGAATACAGGATTCATTTTAACTTATTTATCTTATGAATGCGAAATTATCAGATAATTTAGAAATAAAATTAAAAATAATCTAAAAATAATGTTGACAAAGACGGAAAAGTGTGATAAAGTATAACCATCAAAAGAAAAGAATCTTGATAACAAAAATTCATTCCTAAGTAATTAACCCAACGAAGGAAACAGAAACAATAAGAGAAAGATAGTAAGAAAAAAGTAAAAAATTCAAAACTATTTCTTCAAAAGATTCGATTCTTAGAACGTGGAGGACGGACCGATGGCATAATTTATTTTTCCATCAAAAAACCAAATAAAAAGAAAGCGAGGTTATACAGTGAAACTTCTGAATATTCATTAGAAGGCCTATCTGATCAAAAAGAAAATCAGATAGGCCTAATTTTTTTGACTTCAAGAGTGAGCGGAATGGTTATCCATTTGGAGGAGAAAAACCTGGATATATTCCATTGATATTTATATTTTGACATTTTCTCTAAATAATCTGATAATTCAGAGAAAATGTCAAAAATAATCTAAAAATAATATTGACAAAGCTAAAAAAGTGTGATAAAGTATAACCATCAAAAGAAACAAATCAAAACAAACACAGGAAGTTTATTCCAAGGCAGTAAGAGCCAATCATAAGAAAAAAGGATTTGATTCTTAGAACATGGAGGACGGACCAATGGCATAGTTTATTTTCCATTGAAAACTGAATAAAGAGAAAGCGAGGTTATACAGTGAGACTTCTGAATATTCATTAAAAGGCCTATCTGATAAAAAGAAAAATCAGATAGGCCTATTTTATTGTTCTATTCGCATGCAATTTTTTTGACGACATCGGCCGCGGCATATAGCATTTTTATGCTTTGCGTGGTATAATTTTTATATCATGAAATATTTTCCACATATCGGAAGATCAGAAAGCGAATACAGGAAGATAGAAAGGCGGCTTGAAAAAATGAGGTGGACGGACAGACAGATTGATTCATTTGATCGAAATGAACAGCTTCAGGCATTAAATTACAGTTTGAATTTTTTGAAAAGGTATGAAGAGAAAAAACGAACACTGAATATTACAAATCAGAAAATTGGCGAATTGCAGCAAAAAACTGACCAGATGGGTAAGGGACTTTCGATAATAAAACTATTGGCTATTTCATTTGTTGCATTTATTGTGCTCTCTTTATTTATTGGATATAAGGCTGCACTGCCTCTTGTTGTTGTATTATTAATTGCTTATATAGCCGCAGATAAGGTTTATCTTTCTAAAATGAGACAGAATAAAGCTGCTGATTTTTATAGTACAAATGTTCCGCCCTTATTGCAGGGAAAGGCGGCTGCTGAGGCAGACATAAATGCATTGTGCAATTCAGATGATGCGTATAATGCAAGAGCGTTGCTGCCGGATCAGTATCTTTCTTCTGACAGAGTGCAAGTGCTTATGAATTTGCTTTATCAACGTAGGGCAAGAAATATTTCTGAGGCCATGATGATGTATGAAAATATGCAGCATCAACAGAGATTGGAGAATATAGAACGGGAAAGATTGAAAGCTGCGCAGGATGCTGCAGAAGCACAGAGAAGGGCTGCTGATGCTGCAAGAAATACGGAACAGCTAACCCGTCAAATGGCCAGGGAACAGAAGGAACAGGCAAAACAACTGAAAAGACAACAAGAGCAAATTGCATATAATGCGGCCCGTGCAAACAGTGCCCCTGCGGAGAAAAAAAGCAAAAGAAGAACAAAACGTTGTCCTAGCTGTAAAATGGAAATTGATCACGAGGCGTATATGTGCCCGTATTGTCATGAGAAACCACCTATATGGTGGTATGTAGGCTGAAACCCTTTTTTTATGTCATGGGAAGACCTTGCCACGCTAAAACGTGAAACTGAAAACCGGATAGCTGCGATAAACATTTGATTTGTATGCGGCTATCCGGTGCTTTTTATATTATACTTGACAACTTTATTTTCGGTTGCTATAATACGGAGCATGAGAGACAAGGGCGTCTTATCTGGAGGATACTCTAGGTAAAATGGCCCTTTTTTTAGTGTGAAAGAGTCGGCAAGCGGCTTTCACACTAGACGTTGTGTGAGTCAGCAGAAATAAAAAGAGTCGGCAAGCAGAAAAATAAAGCGTAAGAAAAGCAGTATGTGTGATGGAGAACCACCGCTGCATAAAAGGAGAACTTCTATGGAGAATTATAGTAAGGCAGAAATATTACAGATGGTAGAAGATGAAGATGTGGAATTCATTCGCCTGCAATTTACAGATATGCTGGGCGTGCTGAAAAATATTGCGGTTCCGGCCAGCCGTCTGTTAAAAGCGATGGATAATCGCTGCACCATTGATATGGCTTCACTGGATGCATTTACAAAAAATGAAGAATGTGATTTATACCTGAAACCGGATCTCAGTACCTTTACGATCCTGCCGTGGCGTCCCCAGCAGGGAAAGGTTGCACGTTTTTTGTGTGACATTTGCACGGAGGAAGGGGATGAATATGAAATGAGTCCCCGTTATGTGCTGAAACGTGTGATAAAGAAAGCCAGGGAGATGGGATATACATTATTGGTCAATCCGGAATGCGAATTTTTCCTGTTTCATACGGATGATCATGGGCTGCCCACGACCGTGACTCATGAAAAGGCCGGATATCTGGATACTTCCCCCATTGATCTGGGCGAGAATACACGCCGGGATATAATTCTGACTCTGGAGGAGATGGGTTATGAAATTACTTCTTCTCATCATGAGATGTCACCGGCGCAGCATGAGATTGATTTCACATACGAAAATGAACTGGCGACTGCAGATAAGATTACTACATTTAAGATGGTGGTACGAACCATTGCCAAGCGTTACGGACTTCATGCGACTTTTATGCCAAAGCCGAGAGCGGAAGTAAATGGTTCCGGCATGCATGTGAATATGGTTCTTTTGAAAGAGGGAAAGAATATATTTACGGATGCAGATGGAAATCTAAGTGAGGAAGGAGAAGCCTTTATGGCCGGCATCCTCTCTCATATCAAAGGAATGACCGCAGTGTTTAATCCGCTGATTAATTCCTATAAACGGCTGGTTCCGGGCTTTGAGGCCCCGTCAGAGGTGACCTGGTCTAAGAAATCAAGAAGCGCGCTGATTCATGTACAAAAGAAAATGGGGCATGGATATAATCTGGAACTGAGAAGTCCCGATTCCGCTTCCAATCCATATCTGGTATTTGCTTTGATTCTGGCGGCAGGTTTGGACGGTATCCGTAAAGGATTGAAAGCGCCAAAGGAGTTGACGGAGGATATCCGGCATATGACGGAAGATCAAAAAGCCGAATTGGGAATCGAGATGCTTCCGGAGAATCTTTCCGAAGCGCTGCAGGCTATGCGGGAGGATGAATTGATACGTGAGGTAATGGGCGCGAAATATGCCCACTCCTATCGAAAGGCGAAACGGGAAGAAGTACGAGGCTATCTGACTCAGGTTTCTGAGTGGGAGTTGAATCGTTATTTATATTTGCTCTGATTATAGTTCATTTTGGAGAATGGTCAGACGGCAATATTGGGGAGGCAGTAGATGAGTGTGGTGATAGTGGTATTACCAAAATTAGATGATGCGAAGAAAGTAAAAAAGATTCTTCAAAGTCATGGATTTTCGAAAGTTTTTGCCTGTGCTACCGCCTCAATGGCTCTTCAGGAAGTGAATGAGCATGAAAATGGACTGGTCATCAGTGGTTATCATCTGAAAGATATGTATTATCGCGAATTGTGGGAATGTCTGCCGCGTACTTTTGAACTGGTTTTGATGGGATCGGCCCATGTGGTGGCGGAAGCCGGATCCGGAATTTTGTCGCTGACGACGCCGCTGAAAGTCTATGATCTGGTCAATACGGTGGAAATGGTGCTTCGTCAGATGGAACGCCGTCTTAAGAAAGGACGAAAGCCCAAAATACGCAGCGAAAGAGAAGAAAATTATATTAAAAACGCAAAGATGCTTCTGATGGAACGAAATCATCTGACAGAGGAAGAGGCACATCGCTATATACAGAAAAGCAGTATGGATAATGCCACGAATATGGTAGAAACGGCGCAGATGATACTGACGCTGCTATACGAAGAAGGATGATGGGAAGGAGAAATGTGATATGGAATTTGTAACCGGCATTCAGAAAAAGGAAGAAGCAGAACTGGCAGATCTGCTGGCGGCCGCTGAAGGAGAAACCCTGATTTTGGAAGGAGCCGTACACAGTGTCCGCGATATGGGTGATATCGCCTTCATTATATTAAGGAAGAAAGACGGACTGATTCAGACCGTATGGGAAGAAGGCAGCACCAATATGGAGCTTTCCATGATCCGTCAGGGTGATTATCTGCGTACGGTAGGAAGTGTAAAATGGGAAGAGCGTGCGCCCCATGGAAAAGAGCTTCGTTTGTCGGAGATTTCTCATCTCTCCCGTGCAGCCGGTCCGCTGCCGCTGGCTATTGATAAATGGAAACTAAACACATCGCTGGAAGCAAAATTGGACCGCCGCGCGCTTTCTCTTCGGAATGTCCGGGAACGGGCCCGTTTCCGTATACAGGAAGGTGTGGTCAGAGGATTCCGCGACTTTTTATATACTCAGGGATTTACGGAAATTCACACGCCGAAGGTGGGTGCGAAGAGCGCAGAGGGAGGAGCTAACCTGTTTAAACTGTCGTATTTTCATCGGCCGGCAGTTTTGCAGCAAAGCCCCCAGCTTTATAAGCAAATGATGGCAGGTGTGTTTGACCGTGTTTTTGAAACGGGTCCGGTATTTCGGGCAGAGAAACACAATACTCGCCGTCATTTGAATGAATATACGAGCCTGGATTTTGAGATGGGTTATATTCACAGTTTTCTGGATATTTGTGAAATGGAAACATCCTTTTTACAGTATATGTTAAAACTTTTAGGGACCGAATATGCGAAGGAACTGAAGCTTTTGGATGTTGTGCTTCCTTCGGCAGATCAGATTCCCTATGTACGTTTTGATGAGGCGAAGCGGCTGGTATCGGAAAAATATGACCGCAAGATTCGGAACCCTTTTGATCTGGAACCGGAAGAAGAGGAATTGATCGGGCGGTATTTTAAAGAAGAATACGATGCCGACTTTGTATTTGTTACACATTATCCATCCAAAAAGCGTCCCTTCTACGCCATGGATGATCCGGCAGATGAGCGGTATACGTTAAGCTTTGATCTCCTTTATAAAGGCCTGGAAATTACTACCGGCGGCCAGCGTATCCATGATTACCGGCAGTTATTAGAAAAGATAGAGAAAAAAGGAATGACTACGGACGGTCTGGAGCAATATCTGGATGCATTCCGATTCGGTATGCCGCCTCATGGAGGGTTGGGCATTGGTCTGGAGCGATTGACGATGCAGCTTCTGGGTGAGGAGAACATCCGGGAAGCCTGTCTGTTCCCAAGAGACATGAGCAGATTGGAGCCATAAGCAAAGGCTCAGAACCTGCGCGGGATATAGATGGAAAGGAGTAGGATCACGGCGATGAGCGCAAGAAAAATTGATGATGCCACCATGGATAACGTGGAAATCCTGGCTAAGCTGGCTCTTAGCCCTCAGGAAAGACAAAAGGCCATGGATGAAATGGAAAAAATATTGGATTATGTGGAAAAATTAAATGAACTGGATACTGATTATGCCGACCCGCTGGTACATATCTTGCCGGAAGTCAATGTCTTTCGGGAAGATGTGGTAACAAACGGTGACGGGCGCGAGGAAGCGCTTGCCAATGCACCGAAGAGTAAAGAATACCAGTACGTAGTACCGAAAACGGTATAGGGGAGGAAAAACGGATGGATATTTTGCAGATGTCTGCTTTGGAATTAGGACAGAAAATCCGAAGCGGAGAGGTCAGTGTAAAAGAGGCGGCAGATACGTACCGCCGTCAGATCGAAAAAAAAGAACCACAGATTCACGCGTTCCTTTCCGTTGATGATGCAAAGCTTTCTGCTCAAATAGCAGAAGTGCAGGCAGGAATAGAAAGCGGAAAATACAAGGGGCCTCTGGCAGGTGTGCCTGTGGCGGTAAAAGATAATATTTGTACGAAAGGACAAAGGACCACCTGTGCCTCCCGTATTCTGGAAAATTTTGTTCCGGCCTATGATGCGGAGGCGGTCATCCGTCTTCAAAACGCGGGAATGATTGTTCTCGGAAAGACCAATATGGATGAATTCGCCATGGGCAGTACGACAGAAACCTCGGCTTTTGGCGTTACGAAAAATCCCTGGAATACGGAGCATGTGCCGGGCGGTTCTTCCGGCGGTTCCTGTGCTGCCGTCGCTGCCGGAGAGACAGTGCTGGCCCTGGGGTCCGATACGGGCGGTTCGATCCGTCAGCCGGCTGCTTACTGCGGTGTGACCGGATTAAAACCAACTTATGGAAGGGTATCCCGCTATGGTCTGGTGGCCTATGCGTCTTCTTTGGATCAGATCGGGCCCATCGGAAGGACGGTAGAAGATTGTGCGGCCTTATTCGATGCAATAGCGGGGCACGATACGAAGGACAGTACCAGCTCCAATGAACCGCTGGAATCCTGGGAAACGCTGATTGCAGGTGATCTGGAAGGCATGAAAATCGGTGTGCCGAAGGAATATTTTGCAGAAGGAACGGATGCTGAGGTGAAGAAGGCCCTGACAGAAGCCATGGAAGTCATGAAAGCAAATGGCGCCCAGGTGGAATATTTCTCCCTGAGGATGGTGGATTATGTGATCCCGGCCTATTATATCATTGCCTGCGCAGAGGCCAGTTCCAATCTGGAGCGGTTTGACGGCGTGAAATATGGCTACCGCAGCCCGGAAGCGGCAGAACTTCATGAGATGTATAAGAAGAGCCGGGCAGAGGGCTTCGGAGAAGAAGTAAAGAGAAGAATTCTTCTGGGTTCCTTTGTACTGAGCGCCGGATATTATGATGCGTATTATTTGAAAGCTTTGCGTGCCAAAGGACTGATTAAGGAGGAGTTTAACCGGACCTTTGCTGCGTATGACTGCATTTTGGCCCCGGCTTCGCCGACCACGGCGCCGAAAATCGGTACGTCGTTAAGTGATCCGCTGCAAATGTATTTGAGCGATATCTATACCGTAGCTGTAAACCTTGCCGGGCTTCCTGCTGTCAGCATGCCGGTGGGCATGGATAGCCAGGGATTTCCCATCGGCATGCAGATCATAGGCGATTGCTTCCAGGAAAAGAAAATCCTGCGTGCGGCGGCCGCTTATGAAAAACTGCGCGGACCGTTTACGATGGCATGGGAAAAGGAGGTACCGTGATGGCAAAACAGTATGAAACCGTAATTGGTCTGGAAGTCCATGTGGAACTGGCAACCCAGACGAAGATTTTCTGCGGCTGCTCCACGAAATTCGGAGGGGCGCCCAATACCCATACCTGTCCGGTATGTACCGGTATGCCCGGTTCCCTCC
>CAYRTA010000104.1:0-8343 GCA_964427045.1 uncultured Hoministercoradaptatus sp.
ATATTGAGATAGGAGAGATGAAGCATGAAAGAAAGAAATGGAAAGAGAAAATGGTTTATAATTGGTTTCGTTGTGTTGGTATTGCTGGTGGCTCATGTGCTTGCCAGTATCGTGATTATCCCAACTGGTTATACGGGGGTTAAGACAACCTTCGGTCAGGTTGATTCCCAGCCGGTACCCAGTGGATTCAGCACGAAAATTCCATTTGTCCAGAACGTGGAAAAAGTCAACAATAAGCAGCAGGACATTGTTTATGAAGATAAGATTTGGTCAGAGACAAAAGAACGTACTGCTATTTATTATGCAGATGTAACGGTTACTTATCAAATCAATCCCGAAAAATCGGCATGGATCTATGCCCATGTAACCAATTACCGTGATAATCTGGTATCACAGAGTTTGGTTTCCTCTGGTATCAAGTCTACCAGTAAGGAATTAGCCGATACGGATGCAACGAACCGTTCCATCATTGAACCCCAGGCGATGGAAAATATCCAGAAAGCGCTGGATGATAAGTACGGAGAGAACGTTGTTATCGTCAATAAGGTTGTAATCGGCAGTGCCGATTTTGACGACTCTTACAATGAAGCGATCGCGGCTAAACAGAAAGCCCAGCTGGAGGCCGAACAGCAGGCAATTGAAAACCAAAGAGCCATCGATAAAGCAAAAGCGGAGGCCGAAGTGTTAGAAACGACCGCTCAGGCGGAAGCGAACGCAAAAGTGATAGCGGCCCAGGCGGAAGCAGATGCCAATAAGATATTGGAAGAAAGCTTAAGCGGCCTGATTCTTCAGGATAAATACATAGACAAATGGGACGGCAGCCTTCCCAATGTTGTCGGTGAAGGCACTTCCGTAATGGTTGGTATCGACGGTTTTTCAGATGGCACTCAGACAGAATAGGAAATTGATATGAAACAGGAAACTTAGGAATCGAACTTTAAACAGAGCCGGCATGGTGTAAGTCATGCCGGCTTTGTGATGTCAAATTTTCCTTGCATTAGCCGGAAAGACCTGCTATAATCGCTTCATAGATTCTCATCTATTTCATTTCAGAACAGATTCCACAAATCGAAATAAAACCCACAAATTAATCCATTAATAAAACCCCATATCGTATGTATTTCATATGTATATGAAAGTAAAGCAGGACTTTTTTGCCCATTTTTGATACAAAAGGAGATTGTATGCTGGAAAGCGGTTCGCTGATTGACGGAAAATACCGCATATTGCATAAGATTGGAGAGGGCGGTACGAGTGTTGTTTATATGGCCATGGTGGAACGGGCAAATAAAATCTGGGCTATCAAAGAGATCCGTAAAGATGGCATGCAGAATTGGGAGACAGCAGAACAGGGGCTTCTGGCCGAAGCGGAGATCCTGAAGACGCTTCATCACAGGCATTTGCCCAGTATTGCAGATATGATTGATACAGAGGACAGTTTGCTGATCGTCATGGATTTTATTGAGGGCCGTACTTTGAAGTCCATACTGGAGGATGAGGGAATACAGCCTCCCAGGCAAGTGATAGGATGGGCGCTGCAGCTATGTGATGTCCTGGGCTATCTTCATGGACAAAACATTATTTACCGGGATTTAAAACCGTCCAACATTATGCTGAAACCGGACGGCGATGTGATTCTTTTGGACTTTGGGGCAGCAAGGCACTACAAGGGGACCCATGGAGAAGACACGACCTGTCTGGGGACCAGAGGATACGCAGCGCCGGAACAGTATGGCGGCCGGGAGACCGATGTGCGTACGGATATTTATTGTCTGGGAGCCACTTTGTATCATTTGCTGACAGGCCATCATCCCGGTGAACCGCCTTATTTCATGCAGCCGATCCGCTACTGGAACCCGGCGTTATCGACCGGACTGGAAAGTGTTGTTTTAAGGTGTACCAGGCAGAATCCGAATGAACGCTACCAGTCCGTTATAGAATTACGTTATGCACTGGAGCATTATCGGGAGCTGGACGAATCTTATAGAAAGAAACAGCAGAAAAAGTTGTTTTACTTTCTGCTTCCGGCATTGCTGTCCCTCGTATTTTGTATGGCCGCAATTATCTTTGCCTTATTGGCAAAGGCGGAAAGAAACAGAATGTATGAGAACTATCTGGAGGCGGCCCGGGGGGCCCTGTATCAGGAAGAAGAGATCGCCGATTATCAAAATGCTATCTCCATTGATCCTGTCCGTTCGGAGGCTTATATGGGTCTTTTAACAGAGGCCCTGGCCGGGGACGGAACCTTGAGTGCCAGGGAAAGTGAGACGCTTCGCGCTATTTTGCTTTCCCATACGGATGGAAGCCGGTTCAGTAATCAGGAGCGTTTTCGTAAAGAAAATCCGGAAGGATATGTGCAGTTTGCCTATGAGGCGGGACTTGATTATTTTTACCGTTTTGAAGAAACAGGAAATAAGAAAAATGCCAGGTTCTATTTTGGTTATGTAACAGAACATGGAGCCGAACTTAAACTGGAAGAGACCAAAGTGGCGAGAGCCGGCAAGTTATATGATATTTCCAGTTATTACGCAAGTATTGGTGTGCCGGATGCGGCCGGTGATCAGACGGTTACTTATGAGGACTACTGGGAGGATTTGAAAGAAATTTCTCAGGGCAATCTGGTGGAAGAAGATAATGCCAGAACGGCGCTTGTCATTTATGAGGAAATGCTTGTCCAGATCATCACGAATACCGGATTGTTTTTAGCGGCAGGTGTAACCCAGGAGGATATGAGAACGCAGATTGCAAATCTGGAAACTCATTTGCGTCAGGATTTTGATATGGCAGATGACTTTTCTGCCCAGGACCGGGAGCAGGTTATGGAGATGTTGGAGCAGGCGAGGGCGGCCATAGAAGCCGCGGACAGGAAACCTGGGGATTGAGAAAGGAAGGGAATCATTCTGTGGCCAGCAGGATACAGGTATTACAATTGCTATGTTGCGGCTGCATCGGATTTAGCATATGCTTTCTGATTATGGCGGTCTGCCTCTTTTTCTATTGCGATATCCGGCATGTCTGGGAGTATCTGACAGGAAGGGCAGGAAAAAGGGAATTGCCGGGCTTGAGGAGGCGGTATGAGCATGAGGGAAAAAATAAGAAGCAGGAGAAACTGGATAAGGAAGAACGAAAGAGGCAGGAGAAACTGGATAGGGAAGAACGAAAAAGGCAGGAGAAACTGGATAAGGAAGAACGAAAAAGGCAGGAGAAACTGGATAAGGAAGAACGAAAAAAGCAGGGGAAACTGGAAAAAGAGAAACAGAAGAAGCGGGGACGAAAGTAACAGAAGAGAATGGGAAAACGGAAAATGGCTACTGATTCTGACAGCCTTGTTGCTGGCAATTGTGTATGTACCAAAGGGGGCCGGCGGCTGGCAGATATGGGCGGCGCAGGACAGGATACAGGCGCAGTCAGGGGAAGTATCCGAAAATAGAGCAGACGCTGGTTTTATCGGATTGTTGGGAGAACCGGAGGCGCATGAATCACCGAAGTTTCAGATTTCCTACAATGAGGCCTATCGGGTGGTGAAGCGGGATGGAAACATATTTGAAGATAGTGTCCGGAAGACCCCGCAGACGGGTTATACCTCCTATTATAACGACCAGATTGAAGTCCGGATTATAATAGAAGAATTTGGTCAGGCACTGTCTGCTGAACCAGGGATTGACCTTACCATCTATCAGGATGGCAGGGCGCTTTTATCAGATGAACTTTTACAGGACGATTCCGAACTTTTCTGGATAAAGACGACGAAAGAGGAAGTTACGGTATATCAGGGCAGTTTTTGTCTGACAGCTGACGGAAGGTATCAGATCGTGGTGAAATATGGGGATGCGGATGGTAATCCCATGGAAGCAGGAGATCTGGTACAGGGCAGTGAGAGTGATCAGCCAGTGGTAAGCCAGGGAGAAGAAGGAGTCTATACCAGTACCCTATTGGTACTGGATACCCATAGCCCTGAAATATCAATGGTTCTGTGTGAAGGAGAACATAGGACGGCTGCTGATCCGGCATTGCTGTATGAAGAGACAGAAAGGGCTTATTATGACTGCCCACTCTATCTGCAAATCCATGTGGATGACCGCTTAGACGGGCAAGAGAACAGTGGAAATGTCCAGTATCAGGAGTTTCTGGAAGCATTAAATGTGGAACTGGTAAATGCCAATGGGGAGGTGGTTCAAAAAGATAAGGCGCTTTTGTCTGTTCTGGATGGGTATTCTCCGGCGGTCATAGAAGAAAATGAATTTATCGTGGAATTGCCGCTGACTCAGGAGGCCAATTATAATGTCCTTGTGGAAGGATTTGAGGATTTAGCGGGAAACCGGGTAAAACGCCAAGTCAGAAAAGTGGCCGTCGATCAGACGGCGCCGGATATTGCGCTGTCCTTTGCCGCAGATGATGAGAATGGGTATGTAAAGCAGCAATCCTTTGGAGATACCAGTATAATATTTGCCGATGGAGAATTGCAGGTAACCGTTGCCGCTGCAGATGGCACATCCGGGATAGAACAGCTGACTTGCAAAGTTGTTTGTGGGGACCAGGAAGAGGTATGCGGAGCAGAAACCGTTTCTGACTGGGCAAAAGAGGGAGAGGTCTGGAGCGAGATGCTTTTCTATGAGTCTGCAGAAGCGGCAGGCTGGGCGGGAAAACAAACATATACCTTTCGGATTCCGCTGGAGGATGGAGATTTTAATGGAGGTATTCTTATAAAAGCCAGAGACTGGATGGGATATGAGACCATCCGTCAGCAAAAGATACTGATAGAAAGTGAGAAAAGTCACCGGCAGACGGCTGCCGTTTCCATTCTTCCTCTTACGGCGCCATCCCGGATCGTGGATGGTGTGGCATATTATAATACCGATGTGGATATAGAGATATGTATGACAGATGGTTTTTCAGGAATATGTGAGTATACCGTCTATCAGGGAGAAGATGAGGTAATTGCCGAAAACCTGATTCCTGCAGGCACAGAGGATATTAAGAAAGTATACCGGCGGCAATTGACGCTGTCTGGTAATAAAGCAAATGGAACGGATCAGGTGATAACTGTTACATATGGGGACTATACCAATCATCAAAAGACGGCGGTCCAACAATTTCGGATTGACACCACCCCACCCTGTATTGATGTTCGTTATGATCAAAATGATCCGGTAAATGGTTGCTATTATGCGTCGGCCCGGACAGCGGCGGTTACCGTTGTGGAACCTAATTTTGATCCTGGAGATGCAACGTTTCAGATTTATAATACGAAGGGCAGTATGCCAACCATTGGTCCCTGGTCCAAAAGCGGCAGTGGAGATGACACAACGTATACCTGCACCATCACTTATGAGGCGGATGGTGATTATATGTTTACCATGGAGGTACAGGATTTGGCAGGAAACAGGGCACTTTATCATCAGACAGACCGGTTTATCATTGACCGGACTGCCCCTGTCTGTACCATATCCTATGATAATAACCAATCGGAAAATGAATATTATTATCAGAAGACCAGAAAGGCCTCCATTTGTATCCGGGAAAGAAATTTTGATTCTGCCCACATTACGGTGGAGGTAACGAAAGATGGGCATGTTTACGAACCGGAGATATCTGAGTGGATGGCCCAGGGAGACGATAATCGGCTGTTCCTTTCTTTTGAAGAGGATGGCGTCTATACGCTTAAGGTGTCCGGGACCGATTTGGCCGAGAATCCGATGCTATCCGAAGAGCAGGATCTTTTCGTTATTGACCAGACGCCGCCGGAACTGGAGATACGCGGAGTTGAAGATCAATCGGCAAATAACGGGGTGGTAGCGCCGCAGATTGTATTTTGGGATGATCACTATGATGAAACGAAAACGGAGGTCATCTATGAGGGCTTTCATACGGGACGTGTGAAGTATGATGAAGCTGCGGCCGCCAGAATAACCCTGCACGGTGGGAGTATCACCCTGCCGGATATGGAATATAGCAGAGCGAAGGATGATTTGTACCGCGTAAAGGTAATTGTCCGGGATAAGGCCGGTAATGAAACATCTGCAGAGAAGATTTTCTCCGTGAACCGCTTTGGATCGATTTATACGTTTGCCGATGAAAAGACGAAGCGTTTTTTAAAGGACGGCGTTTGTTACGCAGCTGAAGGCTGGGAGATTCACATTATGGAGACCAATGTGGATACGTTGGAGGAACGGCAGGTGATCCTAAACCGGGATGGCAAATTGATGACTTTGCAGGAGGGACTGGATTATGAGATAGAAAGAACAGGAGGTGATGGAGAGTGGAATCAATATCTCTATACCCTGGCCGCATGTAATTTTGAAAAGGAAGGTCATTATATTGTAAAACTGCTGTCCAAAGACCGGGCTATGAACCGGTCGGATAATGATACGGGTGATTGCCGTCTGGAATTTGTCATTGACCGGACGGTTCCTTCCATTGTCGTTACTGGTATCGAAGCAGGAGAATGGTATCAGACGAGACAGCGGGAGGTTACCGTTCAGGTGGAAGATAATGTTCGTCTTACACAGGTACAGCTTTATTTGGATGATGAGCTGTTGGCCATTTATGATGAAACCGATGAGGCGGTCTGTGGAGATGGAATCATCCGCTGGGTTTTGACACAACAGAAGAATCCGCAGAATTTTAAGGTGGTAGCAGTGGATGCGGCAGGTAATGTGGGTGAAGCCGTCGTAGATTCTGTTACGATCAGCACAAGCAGGGAAGCGGCGGCCGTCAAAACGGAAGTGGAATATCCCGTCCATTTTGTAATGATCCCCGCACTGGCCGTTTTGGCAGGTGGATTTGTGCTGTTTCAGATACGAAGAAAAGGGTAAGAACTGCTTGCTTTTTTGTCTCTATATCTATATAGTGTAGATGAATCTGTTTATATTGTATGGTGCAGATAAATGCCAGAATACTATGGAGATGTATAAATTATGGAAGAGAAATTCGTTTCGAATTATGATAAGGTTCGTGAAAACTGGAGACAGATTTTTCTGGGAATGAACCAGGAGGATTTGATACGGCGCTTTGGCCTTAAGGCGGACCAGGAAGCTTTGTATCTTCTGTATTTCCATCATGAGATGCGGATTGATCGAAAGACCGGAGAAATTACTTATACCGAAAGGCCCGAAAAAAGGCCTGCTTTTGGTACGGTTTTGCAGATTTATAATACGTTTTATTATGCTGTTGAACGGCCGCTGGCATCCGGCAAACTGGTGGCTTTTCGGGAAGTAAAGCGGGTATATCCTTTTGAACAGGCTTACAGAAGAACCATTTTAAAGAAGATAGAAGAACTTTTTTCCGGCCGCACAGAGGCATTACGTAAGGCGTGCGAAGAACTGGGCGGGGTTCCTATGCCCCAGGGCGATGTGGGGTATCGGCTTTCTGTTTATCCGGGTCTGTCCATCGCAATCCTTTTTTGGGATGGGGATGAGGAATTTCCGGCGAAGGCCAATATTTTATTTGACTCCCGGATTACAGATTTTATGCATGAAGAAAATGTGGTAGGCGTGGCTTCGGATATGGTATATTATTTGACAGAAGCTGCAGGACTGGAAGGCGAAGAAATTTACGGTGCATAGAAATGCATTGCTGGAAGGCGAAGAAATTTACGGCGCCCAGAAATGGACTGCTGACAGGAGGAACGATTATGTTTAAAGACTTAGTAAAGAAAAGCAGAAGTTACCGGGGATATGATTCCACGCGGAAACTGACCAAAGAGGAACTGATGGATTTTGTGGACTGTGCGCGCTATGCCCCTTCCAGCGTTAACGCGCAGCCTCTTCGCTACTATCTGGTATGGGAAGAGGAAGAAGTAGCCGCAGTGCAGGCTTTGACTCACTGGGCGAAGGCCCTGCCTCAGTTAGAACTTCCCCATAAAGGTATGTGTCCTACCGGATTTATCATTATTTGCCAGGATAAGTCCGTGGATTCTGTGTTAAGCAGATATCAGAAGGATGTGGGGATTGTGGCGCAGACGATTTTGCTGGCCGCCGCAGAACAGGGGCTTGGCGGCTGCATGATAGGAAACTTTCTGGCAGGAGATGTGAAAGACACCTTGCAGTTACCGGATCATTTGGCGCCGCTTCTGATTGTGGCTATTGGGAAACCGGCGGAAACAATTGTCCTGAAAGAAGTGGATGAGGGCGCGGATATGCGTTATTATCGTGATGAACAGGATGTTCATTATGTACCCAAACGCAAGTTAAAAGATATTATATTGACCAGTGGGAAATAAATACCCACCTGCATACACAAAAGAGGAAAGCGCCGCTTACGGTTTGGTAAGCGGCGCTTTCATCAAATTTGATTAGGGCTTGTTTGAAAAATGGCCACCGATTGTATTATTTCAACAAGATA
>CAYRTA010000105.1:0-8289 GCA_964427045.1 uncultured Hoministercoradaptatus sp.
CCTCCACAAAATTGCAAAGGTCAATCAGACGATCAGGATAGAAGTTTGATACGCCGATGGCACGAATCCAGCCTTCCTTATAGGCTTCTTCCATTGCGCGATAAGTGCCGTAATAATCGTTAAACGGCTGATGGATCAGAACCAGATCAATATATTCCGTCTGCAACTTCCGACGTGATTCCCACAAAGACTCCTTTGCCTTCTCGTAGCCGCCGTTGCTAATCCATACCTTTGTCGTGATGAACAGTTCCTCACGTGGAACGCTACATTTATGAATTGCGTTTCCGACAGCTTCTTCGTTTCCATACGCCTGGGCCGTATCGATAGAGCGATAGCCCACGCTGATTGCGTCTAACACACAACGCTCACATTCTTCGTTGCGCACCTGATACACGCCATATCCCAAAACGGGCATTTTAACGCCATTATTCAAAGTTACATATTCCATGATAAATTCCTCCGTTTTTTGTTATTTCAAAGTATTACCGTCCTGAAAAGCATTGCCGACTTTATTGCTTACCTTCAGGTAATCAATACTGGTATGGGATAAAACCATAGTTTCTATCCAAAAGCTTTTCTCCTCCCATTTTACCCCATTACAATTTTTGATCCGCCGAATACTGCGGACATCTCCATTACATCTAACGCATGGTCCAGCGCCTCTACCTCGTCATTCGTCAAAATAATATCAGCGGCTCCTGCGTTTTCCTTTAAACGGTCAGCCTTTCTTGTCCCCGGAATCGGCACCATGTACGGCTTCTTACACAACATCCATGCAAGGGAAATCTGTGCCGGAGTCGCTCCTTTTGCCTGTGCGGTATGATGCAGCAATTCCAACAATCTCCCGTTCTGGTCGATCCCTTCACTGGAAAACTGCGGCATTACGCTTCGATAATCATATACGCCGTCAAACCTGGAAGTCTTATCATACTGCGCTGACAAAAAACCGTTGGCCAGTGGGGAAAACGCCACATATCCAATCTCCAATTCCTCCAGCACGGGGAACAATGCTTCGTACCAGCGCGCCATCATGGAATAGCGATTCTGGATTGCTGTAACTGGGCAGACCGCATGGGCGCGGCGTATCTGTTCTTCTGTGGCCTCTGAAAGCCCCCAATGAGTGACTTTTCCCTCCTGTATCAAGTCAGCCATAACGCCAGCTACTTCCTCGACGGGAACCTTCGGATCGCTCCGATGCTGATAATACAGGTCAATATGGTCGGTATTCAGCCGTTTTAGAGAAGCCTCTACCGAAGCCCGAATTGTTTCAGGCCGGGAATCCGGCACCAATGGTTTATTGACTTCCAAGCTTTCCATATCAAAATGGATCCCAAATTTTGTTGCCAGTACAATTTTATCTCGATACGGCTTTAACGCTTTACCAACCAAATCCTCGTTATCGTGGGGATTTTCCGCCGTACCGTATACCTCCGCCGTGTCAAAAAAGGTATATCCCATATCCACGGCCTCGGCAATTGCTCTTGCCGCCTCTCCCTCATCCATGGTCGTTCCATATGCATGGGTAAAGCCCATACATCCAAGTCCCACAGCAGTAACTTCCAAATCTGCTCCTAATATTCTTTTAGGCATTGTATCATCTCCTTTTTGCAAACAACATTCTGCTGATTTCCAATTTTCGCTTTCTATTGTATAAAGATTTCTTTTGAGAAACAATTTGAGTTTCCGCCCTTTTCCATAAGAAAAACTTATAGAAACGGCTGCACCCAGACAGGCACAGCCGTTATTTCCCCGGCTCCATCACTTCGGCATTACCCAGAATTTCATCGCCGGATAGCTTAAAGCCACCTGAACCAGGATATTCAATAGAGTAGCCAGTGTTGGTGCGATTCCCTGTGGAATCCCAATCCTTACAAAAAACATTTGGCTGTAGGCCGGAAGGGCTGCCGATACGATTACCAGAACGACGGCCAGGCAGATGTATTTCGGCACCGCCTGGGCAAACGCCGCATTGGAGCAGAAAACGAAATTCTTCTGTACGAAGAAATTCACTGATTGGGCGATAGCTGTCGCTGCCAGAAAACTTAAAAATCCGCAAAGACCCAGGTTGCTTTCCACATCCGTATAATTAAAAATCAGGAACCGGAAAGGTGTATCCTTCCATGCAGCAAACAGGAAGCCTGTGCAAATCCACATCACGATAAAATTTGACACCGTCGCCACGTTGGACAGGATATTAAACAAAATAAATTCCCAGAGGTTTGGATGGGCCGTGATCCATTTTTTGATTGATGTCATGATTTTTTTCCTCCTCCATATAGCCAACGCTCATATTCCCGGTTATTTTTCCGATTTTTGAAATATCCGGCCGCAAGCTTCGACATACCGCCAAAGAAATGACCATTTACCACAGAAAGCATCCCCTCAACCATTTCCATGCTGACCGCGCCTCCTGTCATCTTTGCAATTCCCCGAAACGGCATATTGTAAATAAACAGGATATTCAGATCCGGCTTTCGGATTTCCTCGCTTTTCTTTTTCTTATCTGTCAAAATCCGATAAATCAGGCGCGCCAGGCCGCTCTTTGCGTAGTACATCTGGCAGATGGCATCGTTCATACCAAGCTCTCCCATCCATTTTCCACTGGGGATGGGATATCCCAGCAATCTTTCAAACTCCTGATCCTCGACTTTTCCGATCACTCCGCTGTAGTAAGAGGGAAGCTCTGCTTTGCTGTAAGGAATGTCTCCCGTGGTTCCTTCCACCATAAGTCTTCCGGAAAGACGGATATCTGCCACACAGGCACCAACCAGAATCAAATACTCTCCGCCTTCCACTTCCCAGCGCCCGGTCTTTTTGTTCCAGTAACGGAAGGATTTATCGTCAAAGGGGATCTCCACCCTTCGGCTCTCGCCCTGCTTCAAATAGATTTTTTGAAAGCCCTTCAGTTCCTTTTGGGGACGGAAAATCGCAGAATCCGGCAGCCCCACATAAAGCTGCGCCACTTCGGCGCCGTCCATGGATCCGGTATTGGTAATCGTGAAGCTGGCTCCCTTCTCAGTCACCTGCAGATCGGAATAGGTAAATTCCGTATAGGAAAGCCCGTATCCAAAGGGATATAACGTCCGCACCATACTGGTATCATAATAGCGGTATCCCACAAACAAACCTTCCCGGTATTCCGAATTCCGTTCCGTACCTGGAAAATATCGGAACGCCGGAGTATCCTCATACCGCAGCGGATACGTCTCACTGAGCCTTCCCGATGGATTCACCTTTCCGGTCAGAATATCCAGCATGGCCCCTGCTCCGGCCTGCCCGCAAAGATATCCGTGAAGGATCGCCTTACAGCAGTAATGCCATGGCATCTCCACACTGGAACCGGCACTCATGATTCCCACAATATTGGAATTCACCTTCACCAGTTCCCCTAACAATTCGATCTGGTTCTGTGGAATCCGCATATGGGTTCTGTCCAGACCCTCTGACTCGCTGATCTCATCCAGTCCAAAGCAATACAGGATGACATCTGCCTGTCCGGCCAGATCCAGAGCCTCTTTCTTCATGGCTTCGTCCGCCTCTCCATTCCGCAGATACCCCCGCCGGATTCCAACCACCTGAAGGTCATATTCCCCGATGAGCGTTTCCATGGATTCCACCCTGGTGGGATTGACCATGGAAGATCCTGCCCCCTGATACCTGGGCTCCACCGCGAAATCTCCGATCAGCGCTACCTTCGTTTTGGCCTTTAACGGAAGGAGCTTTCCTTCGTTTTTCAGAAGTACGGCGCTCTCTGCCGCTGCCTTTTTCGCCAGTGCATGGTGGGCTTTCTCATCGAAGGATTTCCGGCCGTCTCCTTGTCTGGAAGAAAGGGTCAATACTGCATCCAAAAGCGGATCGACGCAGGCATCCAGTTCTTCCATACTTAAACTGCCGTCCTCCACAGCACGCAGAAGCTGTCTCGCAGAATCCAGGCCAGGCGCCGGCATTTCTAAGTTAGACTGGCATTTCACGCCCTTTACATGGTCGTTGGAGCCGCCCCAGTCCGTGACAACCATACCGTCAAAGCCCCATTCCTTCCGCAGGATATCCAGAAGAAGTTCCTTATTTTCATTGGCGTATTCGCCATTGACCTGATTATAGGCGGTCATAATAGCCTTTGCCCCGCCTTCCTTTATGGCGATTTCAAAACCGGTCAGGTAAATTTCCCGAAGGGTTCTCTCATCCACCACCGCATTCATGGCCATCCGCCGCAGTTCCTGGCTATTGACCGCGAAATGCTTCGGGCAGGCGTAGACGCCCTGGCTCTGGATTCCCCGCACATAGGACGCCGCCATCTTTCCGGCCAGATACGGATCCTCCGAAAAATATTCAAAATTCCGGCCGCAGAGGGGGCTGCGCTTGATATTTAAGCCCGGCCCCAGAAGCACATGGACATTCTGGACGGCTGCTTCTTCTCCCAGCGCCTTTCCTAATTCTTCTCCCAGCTTTTCATCCCAGCTGTTGGCTATCGTTGCTGCGGTGGGGAAACAGGTGGCCTTCAGGGATTCATTTAACCCCAGATGATCCCCTGCCCCTGCCTGTTTCCGGATTCCGTGCGGGCCATCGGACAGAAAGATGGAGGGGAGGTGGAGACGGGGAATATCCCTCGTCTCCCAGACGGTCTTCCCGCTTAAAAGCGCCGCCTTCTCCTCCAATGTAAGTTTTGCTAACAATTCCTGATGTTTCAGCATGATTCACCCAGTCCTTTTTCTTTTCCTTTACGCTGCCTTCACACCGGCTTTCTTCTTCCGGTAACTGCGGATCACAAGGCCCTCGCCGGCCAGCCACAATACGGCAAGCACTGCATCGATGCCATAGACCATCTTTAACCATCCCGGAATGGTGCCCGGCACATAATTTTCATAGGCGGAGCTGTTTACCGTGGTATAGAAAATATTTTTTACGGCCTGGCGCATGGCAATGACAGAAGTTGCACTTAAATCCGTCATAATCGCCTCATTGCCTGCAGTTCCCAGCATCAGATCTGTTCCGCCCCGGACAGCACGGTCTGCATCCATATAACCGTAGTTTCCAAAGTAATCGGAAAGCACCATGCCCTTAAAGCCCCATTCCTCTCGCAAAATACTCTTTAACAGAGGTACACAGCCGCCGGCCCATTCGGTTCCGATAAAGTTGTAGGAAGACATCACTGCGATCTTCCCATCCGGATTGCTCTTAACCGCTTCCTCGAAGGGCTTTAAGTAGACTTCACGGATGGCCTGTTCCGTACTCCAGGTACATAACAGGGCGTTCCGGTTAATCTCCTGCTCATTTAAAGCAAAGTGCTTAATGTAGGGATACATTCCGCTTTCCACAGCACCGTTTACCTCTGCCACTGCCATGGCTGCGCTTAAGAAACTGTCCTCAGAGTAATACTCGAAGTCACGGCCGCCAAACGCGCTGCGGTGCATATTCATGGAAGGTGCATACCAGCCTGTAATATGAAAATCAGAGAACTCCTCACCCATGGCTTTCGCATATTCCACTGCCAGATCCAGATTCCAGGTCTGGGCTAATACCACCTCGGAACAGTATCCGGTTCCGAATGCTCCCAAAGTACTGGAGTTTACTCCTGCCGGCCCGTCGGTATCCAGAATACGGATTTTTCCGACGGAATCAACGGCTGCATTCTGATGACCGCCGAAAGCAATCAGATCCACCATCTCATCTACCGTTACCTGGTCTAAAAGAGTTTCCCATCTTTCGTCCTCATAATCGGCTCCGCGAAGCTCGAACAGTTCCATTCCGTTTTTGGCCCCTGTCACCGGCATCACATCATCTGCATTGTTAAACACAGTCGGATCATAGGTGCCGTTTCCCTGAACCGTACCCTTTAGCTCATAACTTACAGGGGCTGCGACAGCCTCCTCATAGTTGGCAAATCCGTCTTTTCTGGACAAATAGGTAACCTCACCTTCCGCAAAACCAAGCTTATTTACAGCTGCCTCCAGATCCCCGTTATGGGGCTGGCTCTCCTCATAAACGACGGTTTCTGCTGCCTGATAATGCTTTGTATCCACAACCGAGTGGCTGTCAGTCCGCAGACTGATCTCATAGTCGCCCTGCTCCAGCACATAATGGCCGGTTCCGTATGTATCATAGGATGCCATATCCTCAGCATCGAAAGATAATGTCAGTGTCTGGGACTTGCCAGGCTCTAAAAGGTCTGTCTTATCAAATGCCACCAGGTTCACACTGGATTTTTCGATTCCACCGTTGGTATAGGGCGGATTGTAGTAAAGCTCCACCACATCTTTTCCTGCAGAATCCCCGGTATTGGTCACTGTCACATCCACGCTGATGGTATCGCCGGAAACCTTCAGTTCTCCCATCTCCTGGCTGAAATCCGTATAACTGAGTCCATAGCCGAAAGGATATAATACCGTTTCATCATAGTTTAAAAGTCCTTCCAGGGCAGCAGTCTCATAGAACCGGTATCCCATATAGATATTTTCCACATAATTTACAAAGGATACAATGCCGTCTGCCCGCTCCCACGCTGCCTTTGCCGCCGTCTCCACATCTCCGGTATTGGTATAGGCAAAATGGCCGATATTGTTAATATATGGTGCCTTGTGCAGATCACGGAGCCATGTATCGGCTGTCTTGCCAGACGGATTCACTTCTCCGGAAAGGATATTTCCCAATGCATTGAATCCGGTGGAACCGGCTCCTGCACACAGCAGCACCCCTTTGATCTGATCATATTCCTCTGTCCAGCCCAGCTCCAGAGTATTGGCACCGTTATAAATGACGATTACATCCTCAAACTGGCCGCATACCAGATCCACCAGATCCCGCTCCGTGCGGCTTAACTCCAGATAGGACTGTCCGGCCTCAAAATCCGCATACTCCGTGGAGTTATTGGTATAGCTGCCCTTCATGTACTTCGTTCCGATGTCCATGGTAGAACCATCCATGACCGGACCCATATCAAAGGGAAGGTCTGCACCCTCGCCGCCGGTACGGGAAATGACGATCACTGCGGTATCAGAAAATTCCTTCGCCCGTTCCATCACATCAGCCGGATAATCGGCCGCCGGAATTTCCGGAAGCGTCCAGTCCTGGCCGTTATTAATACTGATGACCGGACGGTCTGCCCGGTAATTTACATACATCTCAGACAATTCCTCATTGGTCTCAAATCCTGCATTCTCAAGGCCCTGCAAAATCCCCACCGCAGTGGCCGTATCCACAGTTCCTGATCCGGTTCCACCGTAGATTGGATTGGTGGAGGCCCAGCCGAATACATTGATCTTCTGCGGTGCAATCGGAAGATAACCGTCGCTGTTCTTCGTCAGAATCGCTCCTTCGTTGGTCACTTCTTCCACGATCCGCTTGGAATTTTCCACATGCTCCGGGGCCAGGCTTCCCTTGTCGGTCAATACCACGTTCAGGGTATTATAGAGCGTTCCCGTCAGCGCAGTATTCACAGTAACCACTGCAATCAGTACAAAGGCCAAAAATGACTGCCACCGCACCATACCCCTAAGAGGCTTTGCAAGTTTCCCTGCCGCAACGATCCCTGCAATCATACACACCATTGCAATTCCGATCACAATCAGATGCGGACGCATCATCTGGATGACGCTTATGATGTCCTCCCATGCCACTTCAACATTTCCCATACGAATTTTCCTCCTTTGGTTCCTCACGTTTTTTGTAAGGAAACCATAACACAAAAACAGCCAAAGAAACGCAAACTGGTTTTTTTGGCTGTTTTAGAGGTAAAACTGGTATATGAAATTTTTTGTCTGACGGCTTACGCCTCAGGATAGAACAGGATATCTACCAGGAACCGTTCATGCTCTGCACGCATCAGAAGATCGCCATGGTATTTTTCCACAAGGTAACGGATACTCCGGACCCCAAAGCCGTGATAAGCCTTATCCTGCTTGGTAGTCATTGGCAGGCCGTCCTCAAAGGCAACCGTTTCCTTACAGTAGTTTTCCATATGAATATAGCTTCCCTGCATCTTTTTGCTGACCAGGATGCTGATGATCCGCTTTTCTTCATCCGCCTCCCTCATCACACTCTCGATAGCATTATCCACCAGATTGCCGAACAGAGCATAGACATCTGTCGAATGGATGAAATCAATTGCCTTCCCATCCACCATACAGCTCAGTTTAATGTTATACTCATTGCAAAGCAGGCTCTTTTCGGTCAGCACCAGATCCAGGGCATCATTTCCCGTCTGGAAAATATTATCGTAGATGGCCAGAGCCCCCTTGACGCTTTCGATATACTCTTTCTGGTCCTGCTCGTCTTCGATTTTTGCGATCCTGG
>CAYRTA010000106.1:0-8126 GCA_964427045.1 uncultured Hoministercoradaptatus sp.
GACAGTTGCACAATTTTTTGAAAGTGAGGGTATCGAAGAATAGCCCATCACTCTGCGGCTTTTCCCCTCTCTAAAGGTGTAATTCTTCGTCCTTTTGGATGCCCCTGCATAGTAAAAGCCGGGTGAAGTTCCGTAGGGAAAATCACCCGGCTGTCTGTAAAATTTAGAGGTAAAGCCCGGAAGGCCAAACAGTAACCCTAATCCCGGCTCTGGATCATCAAAAGCGTACCGCCCTCCCAGGTAACCTGGGCCGTATCGGCGGCAATCTCATTGCTGACGCCCAAACCCTCCATATTGCGCAGGCAATGCCTGTGCAGGGGATAGGCAAATCCCGTAAGGGTCAGGCCCTCTACCGTCTCTTCCAGCGGAAAAAAGGATACGTATTTTCCAAATTGCTCCTCCCGTCTCAGAGTCAGAGGATTGTCTAAAGGCAGGGTAATATAATTGTGCGCATCTACGATTGCCGCTTTGATCCCTGCCCTGTGGGCACGTTTTAATATCTGAATGTTGCAAAGTACATGATCCAGACGGGTACCGGTGGCTCCCAAAATCACTACTTCCCGGCTGCCCTGCTCCATGGCGTGTTCCAGCGCAATGCAGGTGTCCGTCGCATCTTTTACCGGATTATATTCCCGGATGGGAACCTTTGTATGGGATTTGTACCAGACAAGGATTTCCGGCGCCAGGCTGTCAAAATCTCCCACAATATAGTCGGGCACGATTCCACAGGCCTTTAAAAAGGCCAAACCGTGGTCTACCCCAATGATATACTCTGCCTCATATGTTTTCATAAAAGAGAGGGCAAAATCCCGCTCGATATTGCCCCCCGAAAATATCAGTGTTCTCATTTTTCCTTATAAACTCCCATGAAAGACTGCATTTTTTCCACTTTAGCCGGTATGTCATCACCAAAAACGGCAGAACCGGCCACCAGGATATTGGCGCCTGCCTCCAACACGATATCCGCAGTCTTTTCATTGATGCCGCCGTCAACTTCGATGTCCACATCCAGACCTTCCTCCTTCACCCGCTTACGGAGCGCGCGAATCTTCTCCGTGCAATTGGTAATGTACGACTGACCGCCAAAACCAGGATTTACTGTCATAATCAGTACCATATCCACCAGATTCAGCACATAGTCCAGGCTGGACAGCGGTGTTGCCGGATTTAAGGCCACGCCGGCCCGCAGGCCTGCCTCCTTGATGCTGCGGAGCACCCGGTCCAAATGGGTACAGGCTTCCACATGCACCGTGATCTGGTCCGCGCCACATTCTTTCATGGCCTGTACCAGTTTTCCCGGATCTTCCACCATCAGATGGACATCAAAAAACAGGTTCCGGTGACTGCGGATGGATGCAATTACCGGATGTCCAAACGATATGCTGGGAACGAACGAACCATCCATGACATCAATATGCAGCCATTTTATTCCGGCTGCTTCCAGTTGATCTAATTGTTCTCCCATGCGGTTAAAATCCGCTGACAAAATTGATGGCGCCAATTCATATCTCATATAGCTTTCCCCCTCTTCTCTTTCCACGATACCCCCGGATGGTCCTGCCAGTTATAGCAGCAGCGGGACGGCATGCGGAACCTTAATATTTTCTCCGTTCCTGCTCTTTTACCTCTTCATAGAGACTTACGTAGCTTTCATAGCGCATCCGGTGAATCCTGCCCTGCTCTACGGCATCTTTTACCCGGCAGCCTGGCTCCTTTACATGCACGCACCCCTGGAAACGGCAGGCGCCCTCGTATGGATAAAATTCCGGATAATATGCCCGTAAATCTTCCTTTTTCATTTCTTCCAGATACAAAGAAGTAAATCCCGGTGTATCCATCAGCCAGGAGTCCTCTCCCAGCGCAATCAACTGGGAATGGCGGGTGGTATGTTTCCCACGCTTCAGTTTCCGGCTGATTTCACCTGTCTCCATACTGATTTCTCCCTGCAGCTGATTGGTAAGCGAAGACTTTCCCACACCAGATGGTCCGGCCACGACCGTCGTCTTATGGTGAAGCAGTTTTTGAAACCCGGCAAGTCCCTCTCCTGTTACCGTACTGGTAAAGATAACCGGACTTTGGGAAGCACAATATATCTCTTCCAATTCCCGCCGTTTCTTCTCGTCAGCCAGATCACACTTATTAAAACAGATCGTCACCGGTACCTGCTGACAACTCATCATAACTAAAAAACGGTCCAGCAGCGCAAAGTTTGGATCCGGCTGCCTGATGGCAAAAATCACCACAGCCTGATCCACATTAGCAACCGCCGGCCGTATTAGCTGGTTTTTTCTCGTTCTGATGTTAACAAGATTCCCTGTTTTTTCTTCTTCACTCAGAATCTCGATATCCACCAGATCACCCACCAAAGGTTTCTGCCTGTCTTTGCGGAAAATGCCTCTGGCCTTACATTCATAGATGCCGGATTCTACTGTCTGAACATAGTAGAATCCGGCAATTCCTTTCACAATCTTACCCTGCATACATATCCTCAGAGTTTATGTCTCAGAAAACGGTACATTCGAATACCGTCCGCGCTCCACATACTCTCCGTCAACCATTTCATTTAAATAAATTGTTCCGGTATCTACACCTTCCGCACCTGCTATATTCAAATCATACGGAAAGGTAATCGTTGCATTTTCCAAAATGACCGTATCCACACTCTGGCCATTTACATTCTGCGTCAAAATCAACTGTACCTGTCCGCCCGTATAATTCTGCGGCTGATCCAGTTTCACATTACATTTCCACTCGCCGGTGCTTCCGCCCTCATTATCAGGAGAAGCGGCAGCATGATAAATTTTCAGGGTAATAGTTGTCCCGGGATCTGTCTGCGTTCCGGAAGCAATACTCTGTTCCGCCACACAGCCCTCGCTGATATTGGAAGCATTGGAAGTGGTCTCTACATTTACTTGAAGTCCAATATCATTCAATGCTTTTTTCGCGGTAGATTCTTCTTTTCCTACCACATTCGGCACAGTAACCTTCTTATTTTCTTCTCCCAGGCTGACCGTCAGAGTAATCGTTGCTCCCGCAGTGACTTCTGTTCCTTCATCCGGGCTTACACTGATTACCTTACCCACCGCAACGGTATCGCTGTATTTCTGTTTGACGGAGGTCGTCAGTCCCAGCGTCTTGATCATCGCTTCCGCTTCTGACTGGGAAAGCCCCACAACTTCCGGCACCACCAGTTCGTCCGAACCGGAACTTACCACATAATTAATCACGGTTCCCGGCTCCACACGCTGACCCTCTTCCAAATCCTGGGAAAGGATCACGCCTGCCGGATATGCGGTAGACTCTTCTTCCGCGCTTTTACTTCCTTTCAAGCCTAACTGTTCCAGCAGACTTTCCGCATTCTCTTCCGTCATGTGTACCAGATTCGGAACCGGAACGAGTCCATCTTCATCATCATCCGTATCCTCTTCTTCCTGCTGCACCAGTTCCGTATCCTTACTGCCCCAGTCAAATTTTAATAAACCCGCTGCGCGAGCCACAAAAAAAATCAAAATACAGATGATAATCGCACCGATAATGAAACCGCCGATGGTCATGGCCTTTTCCAGTTTGGAACTGATCTCGCCATCCTCATCATCGTCCTCATAATATTCTTCTTCGTCATCCTCATCCTCTTCGTCCTCGTCGTCACCGCCATAAACGGGGGCATAATCCTGAGAGGTCTGAGGCACCGCGTAACCGGAACGTCCTGCCCGGATATCTTCCAGTTCATCCTGCGAAAGCATAACCGTCTGCGCATGGCTGGAAAGCGGCGTCAGCGTAACGAAATTTCCGTTGGGATCCATCAGCGAATGCTTCAGATCGTCAATCACTTCCGACATGCTGGCATATCTTCTGTCCACGCTCTTCTGGGTGCATTTAAAGATAATCTGCTCCAGACTATACGGAATATCCGGTACAAACTTTCTGGGAGACTCCATTTCCTCCTGCAGGTGTTTGATGGCAATGGCTACGGTCGTATCCCCGTCAAAAGGAACATGTCCGGTCACCATCTCATACATGGTAATACCAAGAGAATAAATATCGCTCTTCGCGTCACTGAATCCGCCGCGTACCTGTTCCGGTGAACTGTAATGTACGGAACCCATCACGTTAGAACTGATGGTATTGGAAGAGGCCGCGCGGGCAATACCGAAGTCGGAAAGCTTTACCTTTCCGTCTGTGGATATAATAATATTCTGCGGTTTTACATCCCTGTGGATGATATTGCTTTTATGGGCGGCTTCCAGTGCCAGAGAAACCTGAATGGCAATACTGGTCGCCTCTCTCACGGTCAGTTTCCCTTTCCGTGTGATATAATCTTTTAACGTAATGCCCTGGACTAATTCCATAACAATATAGTAAATACCACGATCCTCCCCAACATCGTAAACATTTACTACATTTGGATGAGCCAAACCAGCCGCTGCCTGGGCCTCCTTGCGAAACTTCAGGATGAATCCTTTGTCCTCACTGAATTCCGCTTTCATTACCTTCACGGCTACGAGACGATTCAGCTTATGGTCCTTGGCTTTATAGACATCCGCCATACCGCCGCTGCCAATTCTGCTGATAATCTCATATCTTTCTCCTACAATCATACCCTCTTTTAACATTCTTTCACCTCGTCTGTAAATGGTTCGATTATGACTACCGATATATTATCTCTGCCTCCGTTTTCATTGGCCGTATGCACTAATATCTGCGCGGCTTCGCCAATCTCCGGTGAAGAACAGAGAATCTCATGCATCTGATCATCTCCCACCATGTTGCTGAGTCCATCGGAACACATCAAAATCCGACAGCCTTCTTCCAGTTCCACATCAAAGAAGTCTATCTCTACAAAAGGACCTGTTCCCACTGCCCTGGTAATAATATTTTTGTCGGGATGGAATCTTGCCTCTTCTTTGCTGATTTCCCCTCTGCGTACCATCTCTTCAATAAAGGAATGGTCCCTGGTGATCTGGGTCACCTCATGTTCATCTGACAAATATAACCGGCTGTCTCCTACATTGGCCACATAGGCATAATGTCCCACTATCGTGGCAACTACCAAGGTTGTCCCCATACCCCGCATGGACGGATCCTTCTGGGCCTGCTGATAAATTTGCTCATTTGCTGTTTCGATGGCATGACGGATAATCTTAATCGGATTAAAACTCATGTCCTTCTTCACAGAATCTACCAGCACCGTAACCGCACACCGGGATGCAAAATCACCGGCATTATGGCCACCCATGCCATCCGCTACCACAAATAGATTGGGGAGATTACCAATGGGGTCACAGGATGCGTAACCATAATCCTGATTTTCCCTTCTGGCCAGCCCTACGTCTGTCACATAATGTGATATCATGTAAAAATCTCCATTCTGCCATCTTACCGATGACAACGATCCATATAACTCTTCCTTAATTGTCCACAGGCACCATCAATATCTCTGCCCATTTCTCTTCTAATAGTAACATTAATTCCGCATTTTTCAAGTTTATTTTTGAAATTCTCTGTGACTTTTTTGTCCGAACGGACATAATTCCGTTCACGAATCGGATTGACAGGTATCAGATTAACATGGCAATTCATTCCTTCCAGCAATTTGGCCAGTTCTTCCGCATCCTGTTTTCCGTCATTTTCGCCCCCAACCAGGCTATATTCAAAGGTCAGCCTGCGGCCGGTTTTCTCAAAATAATACCGGCACGCCGGTAAAATATCCTTCAGAGAATATTTATTGGCAATGGGCATCAACTGCTTCCGCTTCTCATCATTGGGAGCATGCAAAGACAGCGCCAGCGTCACAGAAAGGCCCTCATCGGCAAACTGATAAATCCGCGGCACAAGTCCGCAGGTGGATACCGTAATATTTCTCTGACTGATATGCAATCCCTTTTCTTCACTGACGAGCCGGATAAACCGGATCAAATGATCATAATTATCAAACGGCTCTCCCGTTCCCATGACCACAATATTGGACACCCGCTCTTTCGTATCCTCCTGAATCTGGTAAATCTGAGCAAGCATTTCGGAGGGAAGGAGGTTTCGCGTCAATCCGCCAATGGTAGAAGCACAGAAACGGCAGCCCATGCGGCAGCCTACCTGGGAAGAAATACAAACGGAATCTCCATGCTTATATTTCATCCAGACACTCTCGATAACATGGCCGTCCGCCAGCCGAAACAAATACTTCCTGGTACCATCGATCTTCGATATCTGTACCTGTATTTTTTCCAGACTTCTAAGAGGATATTCCTCGGCCAGCCGGGCACGAAAGGCGGCGGGCAAATTGGTCATTTCCTCATAATCCGATACCCGCTTTTTGTGCAGCCACTCGAAAAGCTGCTTCGCGCGAAAAGGCTTCTGTCCCAATGATACCGCCAGTTCGGCAAGTTCCTGCTCATACAAAGACATAATGTCCAGTTGTTGTTCCATTACGCATCCCCATCTCTAAGATTTCTTCCGCATACGGGCCAAAAAGAAGCCATCACACTTATGCACGCCCGGCAAAAGCTGAAGCCGGCCCTTCTTCGTCGTTTCTCCCCGCAGTTCTTCGCACAGGTAGGGATCCAGACTCTCAGCCTCAAACGGATAATTTTCTAAAAACCACTGCACATTCTGCTCATTTTCCTCCGGCGTTATCGTACAGGTACTGTAGATGATAATTCCGCCGGGCTTTACATAAGACGCGGCATGATGAAGAATTCTCCGCTGTAAAATGACCAGTTCCTGAATCCGGTCCGGCGTAACCCGGTATTTGATATCGGTTTTCTTGCCAATGACACCAAGGCCGGAACATGGCAGATCTGCCAGTACTATATCCGCCTGTCCTACGGACTCCCGGTCTAAAATGGTGGCATCCCACCGTTTGGGAAACACATTGATCATCTGCATCCGATGAATGTTATCCTGAATCTGCGCCACTTTATAGTCTGTCAAATCTCTTGCGCTGACATGGCCGTAGCCTTCCATTTTATCCGCCACATGAATGCTCTTTCCTCCGGGGGCGGCACATAGATCAATAATGGTATCTCCCTGTTTGGGGTTCGCAACCTCACCCACCAACATGGAACTGACGTCCTGGATAGCGATTCGGCCCATGACGAAAGACTTTAAGCCCTCCACATCTTCATAATCCGACAAATACCAGGCGTCCTCCACATAGGGAGCCTTTGTTACCGTAACACCCTGTTTTTCCAAACTGTTTCGCGTCATTTCCGGATTCATCCGGTAGCGCTGGCAACGGACGGTCAGCGGATGATCAGCCAGAAAATCCGCAAGCATCTGCTGTGTGACATCCGGTCCCAATTGTCCCAGCCAGCGTTCCACCAGCCACAGGGGCATGGAATAACGGATCGACAGGCTGTTTGCCAAATCTGTCTGCGGATCAGGAAACGTAATGTGTTCTTTTTCCCGGCTGATGGTCCGCAGTATGCCGTTGACAAAACCCTTTAAATTATAAAATCCTTTTTTCTGGGCCAGTTTCACCGCCTCATTGCAGGCAGCGGAATCCGGCACCGAATCCATAAACAATAACTGATATACACCGCTTCGCAGAATATTGCAGATGACCGGTTTCATTTTATTTACCTTAACACTGGAATATTGATTCAATATGTAATCGATCTGCACCATATATTCCACCGTACCTTCCACCAGACGATTCAGAAATGCCCGGTCCTGTTTTGGGTAGTAGCGGATTTTCTGCAATGCATTCCGAATCGCAATATGACTGTATTCTTTTCCCTGGGTAATTTCCATAAGGACTTCCAGCGCGATACTCCTGATATCGGTATCTTTCATCACAATATCTACCTCCCGATTACAGGGAGACCGAAGCCTCCCTTCGTCTATTCTTCCGGAAGGACACCCCCCACCTCCGGGTGGTAACCCCGGAGGAACGCCTGGGTATCCATCCGTTTTTTCCCTTCTAACTGCAGTTCCAAAACTTCGAGGATGCCATCTCCGGTTTGAATCCAGAATCCACCCTGGTCCGCCCGGATAATGGTGCCTGGCAGCGCATCCGTCTTATCCCGAAGGACCTTTGCCCGCCAAATCTTTAACGATTTTCCCTGCATATAGGTAAAGGCGCTGGGCCAGGGACTCAGGCCCCGGATTAACCGTTCCAGTTCTAAAGC
>CAYRTA010000107.1:0-7936 GCA_964427045.1 uncultured Hoministercoradaptatus sp.
TGTCACCGTACCGTCAGCAGCAATCGCTGCATCTTTTGCCAGGGTAACAGAACCTCTGCCGCTGGTGGCTACCGATACCGCCACATCCTCCAGATCAGAAGGAACGCCATACAGTTTCAGCGTATTGTCGCCGGTGGCTACCGCGCTGATCTTTCCGCTGTGATGGGGCGCTACATAGAGGCCGGAGGCCAGACTGTAGGTCTCGATACCAGTAGTTGTAATGTAGGTAATACCGGTAATGGTCTTACCTTCCATGCTGGCGTAATGCGCGCCATGCAGGATGCCGCCGTGAATATCGGAGGTCTTTACACCTGTGGACCATGCAAACTCACAATAGCTATGCGGATTCCACAGATTTTCGGACTGACGCATCGCGTACTGGCTTCCATCACTTGTGGTAAAATACACACCATAAACAGATGCAGGATCCTTGCCCAGACCACTGTTGGCCAGGTCTACCTGATAATCGCCCCAGGTGGTGCTGGAGGTAATCGTTGCTTCTACGCCAGAAACCGTTGTTGTGTTGCCTTTCACTTCAGAGAATACATAGCTGCCGTCCGCATATGACAGTTCCATATACACTGAAGGATCTTCCGTCAGAGTTTCTCCCACATAATAATCAGCTGTGGAATCAGAAACCAAATCCTTGACAGTTTTGTAAGTTTCGCCACTCACTTTAACGGGAATCACCACACCGTTTAAGTCCATGCCGCCGGAAACCGTAGCACCGCTGGAATATACATTGGAGCAATTACCAGCTTTACTTGTGGTAGCGGAGGAAACGATATCAACGGCTTCACCGTTATTCAGCTTAGCATAGAAAACTGCGTAAGGTACATTCATCAGAACATAGCAATCCTCTGCAAGTTCTTCATCGCCTTCATCAGGATCGTTGTCTCCTTCCTGATCACCTTCATCGCCGTCCTCAGTTCCATCGTCACCGGCATCCGGATCCTGGTTATCACCGTCATTGTCATCTCCGGTATTGTTGTCTCCTCCCTGGTCCGGCTGATCCGGGGCCTTCGCCTGCGAAAGTGCAGTACTTACGGCTGTAAGGATCGCGTTAGAGGTGCAGGTGGCACCAGAAACTGCATCAACGCCGGATACGCCCTGGCTGCTGATGATCTGGCTGGCTACACCAACGCGTGAACCTCTGCCATTCATGGCCCTATCGGCATAAGTTGCATTATCCTCATCACCGAAGGTGTTATCCGCCGTATAAGCCACGCTGGAGATTTGTCCCTGTGCGATCGTCACCTCTACCTCGATTTCATAGGCGTCGAAATCCTCATACTCATCCGGTACGACTGTGGCAGTGGCCGAATAGCTTCCATCCGTATAGGTTGTGCCATCCCCTTCCGCAGCAAAAACCGGAACCGTGAGCATGCTCATAATCATAGCAAGGCTAAGTATAAAAGATAGCGCACTTTTCCATTTTTTCATTTGGGTTCCCCTTTCCATCAATATGTAGTTAGTTTACACTAACTCCATATCATTTATTAAGTTAGCACATGCTAACCATGCGGGCAGTAAAAACCGGAACATTTGCTCCGGCTCTTACTGATTAGTTATGGCTAACTCTATGCAGTATAGCTCATTACAGGCACAAAGTCAATATTTTATGATGATTTTTTTCCAAAAATTGCCTCCCGCACTGTTAGGTGACAAGCCTCAGAATAAAACTGAGACAAAATTTTAGAAACGGTAAAAGCTTCCATATACGGGACGTTTATTTTGCTATACCGCATAAACTGCGGTGATGATCCACCCGGTCGAAATAGGAGATAATACGGCCCAGAGCAGCCACAATCTCATATTCCACGGCAAACGCCGTTATGGCCTTCTTCTCCAGCTGTTTTTGTGCCTGAAAGCCAATCTTTTTACACAATACGCAGCGGCAGTCCTCTACCAGCCGGATTTTCGGGGCACTTTTCTGATGACCGCCGCAGCCATGACCGCCATGACAACCTTCAGGAACATTTTTACAGTCCAGACTGCCGTCCTCCTGCTTGTCTATTTCCTCATACACTCTGGTTTCCTGAAGATGAATCTGCAGATTATTATCTACCTCGTAGATCAAAAACGAAGGCGCCGAACCAAAAGATAAGTCCACATGTATCCCATCCGACGTTGCTACTGCTACTTTGTATGCCATATTATATCACCTCTTTCTGGCATGATGGCTGCCTAGTTAAATCTTGTTTTAGCTACAGAATAGATATCCTCAATCAATTTCAGTCCGCCATCATATCCCACATAATAGCCATTGATAACGGCCCGTTCATTCACCGGCCAATAAATATTCAGAAAATGTCCCTTTGTTTCCTCCGCAATGTCTTTTTCCCAATGACTTCCCAGAATCAGCGGATATCCATGGTAATCGTGATTGCGTATTTCATTATGAATCTTATAACCGTCTGTTTCAAAGACCGCCTCTGCCTTAATACCGTAATTCAAATCCTCAAAATAACGTTTCACTGCTTTTTGGTATTCCTTAGGCGTGTCATCCACAATAAATTGTTTGGCCGGATACAGTCCCAAATCATTGACCAGAAACTTCGTCATTCCCAATGCATAGTGGGCATCCGCCACGACACTGAATTGTTTGGACATAACACGGGTCTCCAAAAATAAATCTGCAAACCGCTCAATGTAATAGTAATAATAACTTTCTTTTTCGTTGATGACATCCTCCACCTGTTTTGCCGGAAGACCCATAAAGCGGCCTACTTCGCGCAAAAATTTGCTGGTTTCGAAGGCGCCGATGGGAAGTGTGGGATAATGGAGATAGGGAATCTGCAGTTGCTGCTCCATTTTCTTCATATTGGAAAGACCCACCCAGGGAGAAATCAAAAGATTGCATGTGGCTTTGGGAATTTTCCTGATATTATCCATGCCGTGATGATAGCCAAAAATCAGATTCGGCTTCAGGCCAATCTCACGAAGAAGCTTTTCCAGTGCCTGGTAATTGCCGGACCAGAATTCATCCTGATAGGGAACATCAGCCCAGACATTAACCAGTCCTTCTTCCCGCTTTTCTTCTCTCTTCAGGCAGCCGTCGATGATGGCGGATATCACCTGCTCATGACCTTTGTAGTTGTTGCCTTTAAAGCCGGCCGTGGACGCATCCATGCCATCGCTTCCAGAGCGGCCTTTAAATAGTCCTCCTCTGTGTAGCGTTTAAATACATTTGGCATTTTTAACTTAATTCCCATATATTTGCTCCTTCATATTAGCTTACTTAACCTACCATATAATATACTATTCCTATAGGTTTTGTAAATTATCTTTTTCCTATTACACGTTATAGAAAAAAACAGCAGAGCCAACCGATTCGATTGGTTCTGCTGTCTTGCTTGTTTTTATATTTCTTCTGCCCGTATGGCATCCCGTAATTTGGTCAGCGCTTCTTCCAGCACCGTCCGCGGACACGCTACATTGATTCTTTGAAACCGGTCTCCGGCCGCTCCAAAGATAGCGCCGCTATCCAGCCAAAGCCCGGCCTTATGAATCACCAGATCGTCAATTTCTTCATTCGTAAGTCCCAGCCCGCTAAAGTCCATCCACAACAGATACGTTCCTTCCGGCTCAATCAGCCGGATCCTGGGAATTTGGGTTTCTATGTACGTTCTGGTAAAATCGATATTTGCCTTTATATAACGTTTCACCGCATCCAGCCATTCATCACCATAACGGTAAGCGGCCTCCGCTCCCACAATGCCCGGCCCGCTGACCTGGCTGATTCCCGCAGCCGCGGTCTTTTTTTTGAATTTTTCCCGCAGCACCGGATTGGGGATAATCGTATTGGCGTTATGCAGACCGGCCGTATTGAATGCTTTGCTGGCGGAGGTCGTAATCATGGCAATTTCTTTATATTCTTCTCTTACATTCAGAAATGGCGTATGTTTATGATCACTCCATACGAACTCTCCATGAATCTCATCACTGACGACAATCACACCATGACGGCAGCAAATATCTCCCATGGCAAGCAATTCTTCTCTCGTAAATACACGCCCGGACGGATTGTGGGGATTACAAAGCAAAAATAATTTCACATGTTCCCTGATAATTTTTTGTTCAAAATCCTCAAGATCGATATGATATCTTCCGTCCTCCGAAAGCACCAGCGTATTGTCCACGATCCGCCGGTCATTGTCCTCAATCACTTCACTAAAAGGATAATAAACGGGCTGTTGAATCAATACCCCGTCTCCCGGTTCCGAAAAGGCCTGTACCGCCATACCCAGGGCAAATACCACTGTTGGGGTCTTGACAATCCAGTCCTCACTTTCTATCTCCAGACCAAACCGCCGCTTCATATACCCACGAAAGGCCTCATAATAGGCCTCATCACTTTCGCTATATCCGTAAATACCATGCTCCACCTGACGGGCCAGCGCATCCTGAATATAAGATGAGATCTTAAAATCCATATCCGCCACCCACAAAGGCAGCACCTGTTTGGGTTTTCCTCTTCTTACGGCAAAATCATATTTTAAACTGTTGGTATGTGTCCGGTCAATGACAGTATCAAAATCAAGATTTCTCTCCATACAATTCTTCCTCCTCCATCCCTCTGATCCGCTTTTTTACCAGGTCATGGCATCCTCGATAACGGCCGGGTCCAAAGGATTTCCCGCAAATTGCTGTTTCGTATCTACCGCCTTTAACCGCTCCATCTCTTCAGGCGTCAGCACAAAATCAAAAATATCAATATTGGCTTTCATCCGTTCCGGATGGATGGATTTCGGCAAAACAGTCACATCATTCTGAATAAAATACCGCAGCGCTACCTGACGGCCTGTCTTGCCATGAGCGGCCGCAATCTCTTTCACCACCGGCAGATCAAACATTTCATTATGCTTTCCCTGTCCGAACGGCGCATACGCCTGGTGGCAGACACCGTATGCAGTCATCACTTTATGAAGATCCTGCTGCTGGGAAAGCAGATTGGATTCCACCTGATTAACCGCCGGTACAACTTTGTTAAATTTAATCAAATCTACCAACTGGCCGGCCGTAAAATTCGACACGCCGATGGCACGCACTCTTTTAGCTTCGTAAAACTCTTCCAATACCCGGTAAGCCGCATACGTATTTCCAAATGGCCAGTGAATCAGCACCAGATCGACGTAATCCAAACCCAGCCTGGCAAAGGATTCCTCAAGCGACGCCCTCGCATCCTCGGTTTCATGGGACTTAAACCAAATCTTTGTCGTAATAAACAGTTCTTCGCGGGGAACATCGGAAGCCTTGACAGCAGCGCCGACAGCTTCTTCATTGCCGTAAATCTGCGCAGTGTCAATCAGACGGTAGCCTGCCGCAATTGCATCCAATACAGCCTGCCTGCATACCTGATGGTCTTTGATCAAGTACGTTCCAAATCCTACCCGCGGCATGGTAATGCCATTATTTAATGTGATTGTTTTCATACACGTTTCTTCCTTTTTTGATTCAGATTTTATTGATTAATAATGCGGTCCAATTCGGCAATCAGATCTCCAGCTCCCTCGATTCCCACCGACAACCGCAAAATCCGGTCGGTGATGCCATTCTTCTCCAATTGCTCGGGGGCGACATCCGCATGGGTCTGGGTAATGGGATAGGTAATCAAAGATTCCGTACCTCCCAGGCTTTCCGCAAATTGAATCAGCGAAGCCTTTTCTAAAATATCCAGAGCCAGCTGCTTGCTTTCCACCTCAAAAGTAATCATCCCTCCGAAGCCGCGGGCCTGTTTTTTCATAATTTCATACCCCGGATGATTGGAAAGTCCGGGATAAAGTACCCTTGTCACCCGTTTCTGTCTGGTCAGCCACCGGGCGATCTTATTGGCATTTTCCTCAATCCGTTCCATGCGGACGGCCAATGTTTTAATGCCACGCAGAACCAGCCAGGCATCAAAAGGCGCCAGTCCGGCTCCCGTTGTCTTAATGATATAACGGAGTTTTTCGCTGATATCTTCACGATCGGTGACCAGAAAACCGGCAATCGTATCGTTATGGCCTCCAAGATATTTCGTGCCGCTGTGGACAACCACATCCGCTCCCAGCTTCAGTGGATTTTGGAAATAAGGGGATAAAAATGTATTATCAACAATAAAAAGCAGCTTGCGGGCCTTTGCCACCGTGGCCAGCTTTTCGATGTCGATGACATTCATCATGGGGTTGGTGGGAGTTTCAATAAATAACGCTTTGGTATTTTCTTTAATATATTCCGTCACATCCTGTGTCGCAAAATCAATTCCGGTGAACGTAACGCCATTCTTTTCGCTGATATGCTGGAACAGACGAATGCTTCCCCCATACAAATCTTCATCAATCACCAAATGGTCTCCCGGATGAAACAGTTCCATCAATGCTCCGATGGCGGCCATGCCACTGGAAAATGCCAACGCGTCAATTCCGTATTCCAGACCACATACGATCTTTTCCACCTGCTCTCTGGTCGGATTTTGTAATCTGGTATAATCATAACCAGTACTCTCTCCCACCGCCTTATGAGCAAAGCTCGCGGTCTGATAAATCGGAAAACTCAATGCACCCGATTTGTCCGTACACGGACCATCGTTCTCCTCTAAATGTACACATTTTGTCTCAATACTGAAACTCATCTTATCACCCTCCATTTACCTTATTACGACAGTACTTTATCTTCAAATTTGGAAATTTCTTCCAAATACTTCTGTCCGATCACACTGATTTGCGCACCCTTTCTCGCCAAATATCCGATGGTCATCTTTTCATCCGATTTCAGCTTGACGGCGCAATATTCACTTCCGTTTAATTCCTCACAAATAATACCAGAACAAAGCGTATAACCGTTTAACTCCACCATGAGATTTAACAGTGTCGCCCTGTCATTTGCCTTAATCAGCCGCTTATAATTGTAGGAACTGAGCACCTCTTCGGCAAAATAAAAGGAATTATACTTTCCCTGTTCAAAGGACAGGCAGGGATATTCCTTCAAATCTTCCAACGATATTTCTTTTTCATTTGCCAAAGGATGTCCCTTCCACATATATGCGTAAATGCTGCAGACAATCAATTCGTGAAATTCCAGTCCGTATTCCCGAAATAGTTTTGTCAAAACCTTATTGTTAAACTCATTTAAATATAAAATACCAATCTCACTTTTCTGATTTTTCACATCTTCAATGACTTCATATGTTTTCGTCTCATGTACCGCGAATTCATACTCATCCATACCAAATTCCCGCACCATTTCCGCAAATGCCTTCACGGCAAATGTATAATGCTGCATAGATACGCTGAATTTCTTTTTCACGGCAGCCTTGCTTATATATCTTGCTTCCAGCAGATCATACTGTTCAACCACCTGCCTCGCGTAACCCAGAAATTCTTCTCCCTCCGCAGTAATCCGGATTCCATTTTTCAAACGCTGGAACAACTCGATTCCTATTTCCTTTTCTAAGGACCGAATGGCAGCGGAAAGACTTGGCTGGGATATATATAATTTTTTCGCTGCTTCATTTAGGGAATTTTCTCCGGCAACCGCAATCACATATTTCAACTGTACCAGTGTCATAAAAAAAATAGCCTCCTGTCATTTCTATTGCCCCTGCGAATCTCATATTATCTATGATACGATAGATTTCATACTACCCTACAGTATTCTTATATCGTACCAAAGCTTTCGCAATATGTATAATCTATATTTTTTTTGATTCGTTATAGATTTTTTCTATAGAAGAATAGGGATTGACAATCATAACAGACGGCATATTCATGAAAAATCTGCCTCTATTGGCTTTACTTCCTGATGATATAAAAGACAGACAACGATTTCCCCCGCAAAATTGCAGGGGAAATACCGTTTTCCATATTCATTTCATACATAGCATTCTTTATATCTTCTCGCATATTTTTTATTGATTTGATAGACGGAAATCTTCTTATAAATCTTTATAAGTGTT
>CAYRTA010000108.1:0-7913 GCA_964427045.1 uncultured Hoministercoradaptatus sp.
TTGACCCTCACGGCAGCCGCCAAATATCCATGCAAGCATGGCTGCTTGGCTCGTTGCCCGCGGGAATAAAAAATAGATTGTATAAACAGGAGGAATGATAATTATGGCTAAAGAAATTAAATATGGCGCAGATGCCAGAGCAGCCCTGGAAAGCGGCGTAAATCAGCTGGCCAATACCGTTAGAGTAACATTAGGACCCAAAGGAAGAAATGTCGTACTGGCAAAACCGTACGGCTCACCGTTAATTACGAACGATGGTGTTACCATTGCCAAAGAGATCGAGTTGGAAGATGGCTTTGAAAACATGGGCGCTCAGTTAATCCGTGAAGTAGCGGCTAAGACCAACGATGTGGCTGGTGATGGTACAACAACCGCAACCGTTCTTGCTCAGGCAATGGTAAATGCCGGAATGAAGAATCTGGCGGCAGGCGCAAATCCCATCGTGTTAAGAAAGGGTATGAAGAAAGCGACCGATAGAGCAGTGGAAATTCTTCAGTCCATGAGTAAGCAGGTAGAGGGAAAAGATCAGATCGCAAGAGTTGCCGCTGTATCCTCCGGTGATGATGAAGTTGGTGAATTGGTTGCAGATGCCATGGAAAAAGTATCCAAGGATGGTGTAATCACCATTGAAGAATCCAAGACCATGAGAACAGAACTGGATTTGGTAGAAGGTATGCAGTTTGACCGTGGTTATGTTTCCGCATATATGGCAACAGATACCGATAAGATGGAAGCTGTTCTGGATAATCCGTATATCCTGATCACCGATAAAAAGATTTCCAATATTCAGGAGATTCTTCCGCTTTTGGAACAGATCGTTCAGGCTGGCGCCAAACTTCTGATTATCGCTGAAGATATCGAAGGCGAAGCTTTGACAACATTAATCGTAAATAAATTGAGAGGAACTTTCTCTGTTGCGGCAGTAAAAGCGCCGGGATATGGTGACAGAAGAAAAGAGATGCTTCAGGATATCGCTATTCTGACAGGCGGTCAGGTAGTTTCCGATGATCTGGGTCTTGATATGAAGGAAGTGACCATTGATCAGCTGGGCCGTGCAAAATCCGTTAAAGTACAGAAGGAAAATACGGTAATTGTTGATGGTAATGGAGATACCGCTGCAATTCAGTCAAGAATTAAACAGATCAAAGCGCAGATTGAAACAACCACTTCTGAATTTGATAAAGAAAAATTGCAGGAGAGACTTGCCAAACTGGCAGGCGGTGTAGCTGTTATCCGCGTTGGCGCCGCTACGGAAACAGAAATGAAAGAAGCAAAGCTTCGTATGGAAGATGCACTGGCAGCAACGAAGGCCGCTGTAGAAGAAGGAATTATTGCAGGCGGCGGTTCTGCTTACATTCATGCAACCAAGGAACTGCAGAGCCTGGTAGATGGCCTGGAAGGTGATGAAAAAACAGGTGCACAGATCATTGCAAAAGCACTGGAAGCACCGTTATATCACATTGCTGCAAATGCTGGTCTGGAAGGTTCCGTTATCATTAATAAAGTAAGAGAATCCGAAGTTGGCGTTGGTTTCGATGCCTACAAGGAAGAATATGTAGATATGGTAAAAGCAGGTATTCTTGATCCGGCTAAAGTTACCAGAAGTGCATTGCAGAATGCTACCAGCGTGGCTGCCACACTTTTGACCACCGAATCGGTAGTATCTATTATTAAAGAAGAGACCCCGGCTATGCCTGCAGGCGGTCAGGGCATGGGCATGATGTAAGATTATGACCAATAGGGGAAATGGAGTCTTAGGTCCATTTCTTTAAAGAAAACTTTCATAAAAATTTAATTAAAGCAGGAGTTTACCACGTAGACGGTGACTCCTGCTTGTGTTACAATAGGAGTGCAATCGTCGAAAGACAGAATACTTTGCGTGAAAGGACAACAATGGTAAATAAGCGGTACGAGAGTGATCTGACGAGTAAAGAGAAGAGAAAACTGGAGTGGGAAAAACTAAAATCTTTGCATGGGAAGGATAGAGTGGCTCATATATGGACCTACTATAAGACACAGATGTTTCTGGCCTTATTAGTAATCGCGGTATTATATGCAGCGGGAAAAACCATCTATCGCATGCAGTTTAATACGGTGTTTTATGCAATATTTGTCAACAGTGATTATGGGGATGAGGAGGCTATGGAAGTAGATTTCAAGTCCTATCTGAATGATGATGACAAATTTCATGAGATCGTGATAGACCGGGGATTTTATTTTACAGGCGATGACGCTCAGGATTACGGGTATCAGATCAAGCTGCAGGCGCTTATTACCGGTGAACACGTGGATGTAATGGTGGCAGATAAGGATACTTTTGAAAAATATGCGGAGGGCGAGGCATTTACCCCAATGGTAAAATTATTGTCCGACGAAGATCTGGAAAAGTATGAGGATGATCTGGAACCTTACGGTATTCGAATCCGGAACAGCGAAGTTTTGGAGCAATTTGGATTTGAGATGGGCGATGAAGTCTATCTGGGGGTTTTCTATTATGCTCCTTATCCGGAAAATGCTGTAGAATTTATTAAATACCTGGAAGGAGAAGGAAACGATGAATGATTTGTATCTGGAGGAATTGATTGAGAAAAGAAAGACACAAAAGGATACGCTGGGTAAAATCGGCCTGATTGCACTGACGGTGGTGGTGGTTTTACTGGCTCTGCTGAGTTTGAATATTTTTGTGTTGGTTTTGGCAGCCCTTGTGATTGTCGGCGATGTTCTGTTATTTCCCCATTTTCAGGTTGAATGGGAATATCAGTATGTAAATGGCGAGTTGGATGTAGATCGTATTTTGAGCCGTGCCAAACGGAAACGTATGGGCAGTTATGATATTTCGGATGCGGAAATTGTAGCGCCTGCATCTTCTCATCATCTGGATTCCTATGTAAACAATAAGCAAATTCAAAAAGTAGATTATACTTCCGGCTATCCGGATCATGCTCCGAGAGTATATGCTATGGTGATTCCAAAGAACAACAAATTGCTGATGGTTCTTTTTGAACCCTCCGAACAGATGATAAAAGACATGTGGACGAAAGCGCCGAGAAAGGTTTACAGGGCCTAATTTCTTAATTGACAGTCGTATTTATTTTTGTTACACTAAGGGACAAAACATAGAGACGAAAGGAGAACAAAATGGGTACAATAATTGGTGAAGGAATCACATTTGACGATGTATTGCTGGTTCCGCAATATTCTGAAGTAACACCAAATATGATTGATTTGACGACGTATCTGACGAAAAAAGTAAAATTAAACATTCCTATGATGAGTGCGGGAATGGATACCGTTACGGAACACCGGATGGCCATTGCTATGGCAAGACAGGGCGGTATTGGAATTATACATAAGAATATGTCTATTGAAGCGCAGGCTGAAGAAGTGGACAAGGTAAAGAGATCAGAGAACGGAGTCATAACTGACCCATTTTATCTTTCCCCGGAGCACACATTGGAGGATGCCAATAATCTGATGGCTAAATTCCGTATTTCGGGTGTGCCGATTACGGAGGGAAAGAAGTTAGTAGGTATTATCACAAACCGTGATTTGAAATTTGAGACGGATTTTTCAAGAAAAATCAAAGAGTGTATGACTTCTGAGGGTCTGATTACAGCCCGTGAAGGTATTACTTTGGACGAGGCCAAGAAGATTCTCGCGAAAGCAAGAAAAGAAAAATTACCCATTGTTGATGAAGATTTTAACCTGAAAGGTTTGATCACCATCAAAGACATTGAAAAACAGATTAAATATCCGTTATCTGCCAAGGACGAGCATGGCCGTCTGCTTTGCGGAGCGGCAGTTGGCATTACAGCCAATGTGCTGGAGCGTGTCGCTGCCCTGGTTAAGGTCAATGTGGATGTTATTGTTATTGACTCTGCCCATGGTCATTCTGCAAATATTTTCAAGACCCTTCGTTTGATCAAAGAGCATTATCCGGATCTGCAGGTTATTGCCGGCAATGTGGCTACGGGGGAGGCTACCAGAGATCTGATTGAGGCCGGTGCTGACGCAGTTAAGGTAGGTATCGGACCTGGTTCTATCTGTACAACCCGTGTAGTGGCTGGTATTGGTGTCCCACAGGTGACTGCAATTATGGATTGTTATGAGGTTGCCAAACAGTATGGTATTCCGATTATTGCAGATGGCGGTATTAAGTATTCCGGCGATATGACGAAAGCGTTGGCTGCTGGTGCCAATGTGTGTATGATGGGAAGCATGTTTGCAGGCTGTGATGAAAGTCCGGGAAGTTTTGAATTGTATCAGGGAAGAAAATATAAAGTGTATCGTGGTATGGGTTCTATTGCTGCTATGGAAAACGGAAGTAAAGACCGGTATTTCCAGGAAGGAGCAAAGAAACTGGTTCCGGAAGGTGTAGAAGGCCGTGTGGCATACAAGGGACACGTAGAGGATACGGTATTCCAGTTGGTTGGCGGTATTCGTTCCGGTATGGGATATTGCGGTGCAAAAGATATTGAAACATTGAAGGAAACCGGAAAATTTGTTAAGATTTCCGCTGCTTCACTGAAAGAGTCTCATCCACATGATATTCATATAACCAAGGAAGCGCCTAATTATAGCGTGGACGAATAAGATGATGAAAGGCTGTTGCATGGTTGCGGCAGCCTTTTTCTCTGGTTTCATAGGAAATTACTCTAGTTTGTTCAAAATACAATACGGTTTCCTATGAAACAAAAAAGCGCTCTGCGCAGGATTCTTTTTAATGCAAAGGACAAGGTATTAGTATGGGAACACAAAGAAAAAACAAGAGCAGCAGCAAGAGGGGGACGGGGCGTTATCGCACCTCAAGAGAAAGAAGAAAACAACAGTTAATGAGACGGGCCATGATTATATTGGGAATCTGTTTCGTCTGTATACTGGTGATAATTATATTTTGCAGGAAAATTGTAAACCGACAGGGCGCCGATGGGGTAGCCGGTATTGATAATACCGGCGTGGAAGGCATGCCGGATTTGGATGTGGAACTTTTGGATGTGAATGAGTATTCGCGTCCGGGCATTCCATTGGAACAGGTGAATGGAGTCGTGATTCACTATACGGCAAACCCTGGAAGCAGTGCTATGGCAAACCGGAATTATTTTGAAGGGCTGAAAGATGTACAGTCAACGAAGGCCAGCAGTCATTTTATTGTGGGTATTGAGGGAGAGATTGTTCAATGTATTCCCTGTGATGAAATTGCCTATGCCTCCAATAGCAGAAATTCTGATACCATATCGATAGAATGCTGTCATCTGGATGAAACAGGACAATTTACGGATGCGACGTATGATTCGGTAATTAATCTGACGGCATGGCTGTGTGCCCGTTATGGCCTGGATAGTCAGGAGGTAATCCGGCATTATGATGTGACAGGGAAAGAATGCCCGAAATATTTTGTAGATCACGAGGACGCCTGGGATAAGTTTCGTCAGGATGTAGATACTAAAATAAAAGACTGGGTGAAGGAGTAAGGCAATGGGAATAACCAGACAGGAGCAGGATGTTAATAATTGCTGGGCGATTGAAGATTTATGTGAAACGGATGCGGCCTGGGAAGAGGATTATCAGAGGCTGGAAGAAGAATTAAAGGATTTTTCTGCCTATGAGGGCGAAATCGGCCGGGATGCTGGTAAGCTTTTGGAATTTTTGAAAAAGCAAGATCAGGTAGGAGTGGTTTTTGAACGGATTTATGTTTACGCCAACCAGCGATATCACGAAGATACGGGTAATCAAACGTATCAGGAATTATCTGCCAGGGCTTCCCGTCTGGGCATGTTGTTTGAACAGGCAGTGTCCTTTGTGGAACCGGAACTTATGCAGGTCGAAGAGACCCAGTGGGATTTCTTCTATGCAAGTGAGCCGGGGCTGTCTGTATATCGAAGAAAAATTCAGGAATATCTGCGTATGAAACCGCATATTTTGTCCGGGGAGATGGAGGCATTATTGGCATCGACCGGGGAGATGGCCGAGGCTCCGTCAAAAATATATTCGATGTTCCAGAATGCTGACTTAAAACTGGGAAAGGTCATGGCAGATGGACGGGAAATCGTTATTACGCAGGGAAATTTTGTCCGGTTATTAGAGCATAAAGACCGTACCGTGAGGAAGAATGTTTTTCAGACGGTTTATCAAAAATATGAAGAATTTCAGAATACACTGGCGGCCATTTACAGTGGTAATTTGGCTCAGGAAATTTTCCGCCAGAGAGCCCGCCGGTATGATTCCTGTCTGGCTATGGCCCTGGATGGAGGAAATATTCCCACAGAGGTCTATACCAATCTGATACAGGCAGTCCATGAGGGATTGCCGGCCATGTATCAATATGTGGATTTAAGAAAGCAGGTGCTGGGGGTAGACCAGCTTCATATGTATGATGTCTATGTGCCCCTTGCCGGCCAAAGTGATCGGCGTATTCCTTTTGAGGAGGCCAAAGAGATCGTCAAAGCGGGCCTGCAGGTACTAGGTGATGATTACGTTGCCCTTTTGGAAGAGGGTTTTGCAAACCGCTGGATTGACGTATACGAAAATACCGGAAAAAGGGGCGGCGCCTATTCCTGGGGTGCATATGGAATACATCCGTATGTCCTGATGAATTATCAGGACAATTTGAATCATGTGTTTACACTGGCCCATGAAATGGGACATGCACTGCATAGTTATTATTCCAATCATGGGCAGCCCTATGCCTATGCGGCTTACCGGATTTTTGTGGCAGAAGTGGCATCCACCTGCAACGAAGCCCTGTTGATTCATTATTTGCTGGAAAAAGCGGCGGATCGAGAGGAAAAAATCTATTTACTGAATTATTTTCTGGATCAGTTTAAAGGAACGATTTACCGGCAGACGATGTTTGCTGAATTTGAATGGAAGGTTCATACCTGCGCAGAACGTGGAGAGGCGATGACAGCACGGACTCTTTCGGATATCTATTACCAGTTGAATCAGGAGTATTTTGGGGAGCAGATGGTCAGTGACCCGGAAATCGCCATGGAGTGGGCACGGATTCCTCATTTTTACGAGCCGTTTTATGTATATCAATATGCTACGGGATTTTCCGCGGCCATTGCCATCAGCCGGAAGATTTTGGCAAAAGAGCCTGGTATTGTCGAAGCCTATAAAAAGTTTCTCAGCGGCGGAAGTTCCATGGATTGTATTGACTTATTAAAATTATGTGGTGTGGATATGACCAGCAGGACTCCGGTGGAAGAAGCATTACAGGTGTTTGGCGAGCATGTGGAAAAGCTGCGGACCTTATTGTTGGAAGAGACGAAATAAATCTATAAAAAAATACGGGAACTGGTTGCAAAATAAGGAAAACATGTTACAATATTATTACAAAAATATAAAGGTGATAACATGAATTTATTTGAGACAATTTTTGTACGAAAGTCTGTTAGAAATTACAGTTATGAACCGTTGGATGGGGCATTGCTGAAAGATATATGGAATCAGTTTGGTGAGATTAAGAGTTTATTTGGCGGTATTGAGACAGAATTAACAATTTTAGATAATACAAAGGGAAATTATAGAATGGTTGGCCTATTTGGGGTCCGGGCGCCTTATTATCTTGTGATTTATTCGGAGGAAAAGGACCGGGCGCTGATGAATGCCGGCTATTTGATGGAGCAGCTATCGCTGTATTTATGTCTGCGCGGTCTGGGAAGTTGTTTCCTGGGAAGTCCTTTTTTAAAAAAGAAGGATCAGAAGCATGGCGATAAACGGGCGATGGCGGTTCTGGCGTTTGGCAAGCCTAAGGGAAGTTGTGTGCGTAAGCAGACAGAAGCGAAGAGGCTGACACTTGCGGAACTGTGTGTCTATAAAGAGACGCCAAGACAGTGGGTGAATCAGCTGTTGGATGCAGCCCGGATGGCTCCTTCCAGTATGAACAGCCAGCCATGGCGCTTTGTGGTATT
>CAYRTA010000109.1:0-7730 GCA_964427045.1 uncultured Hoministercoradaptatus sp.
TCCAGTAGCTTCACGAACAACTTTGATAACTTTAACTTTGTTTGGACCAACTTCTGTCAGTTCTACGTCAAACTCAGTCTTCTCTTCAACTTCTTCAGCCGGGCCAGCTGCTGCTACAACAACACCTGCTGCTGCGGATACACCAAATTCTTCTTCACATGCTTTTACTAATTCGTTCAGTTCAAGAACAGATAACTCTTTGATAGCTTCGATAAATTCAGCTGTAGTTAATTTTGCCATTTTCATTTACCTCCGATTATTTTTTATATTTGTTTTTTACTTCAAACTTGTGCGGCCGCGCCGCTCTTAATCCGCTTTCGCCATACGGGATGTTCAATCTCTCTTCGTTCGATTGAACGGCTAATTTTCTAAATTCAGGCTGCGCTTGACAGCTTGCCTTCATCCTCACAATCAAGGATGTTCGGTCTCGCTTCGCTCGATCGAACGGCTAAAACTCTAACCTCAAGCTTCGTTTTCAACTCGCTTTCGCTAAGAGTTTTATGCCTCGGCGCTTGTTTCGCCGCCCTGTGCTTCTGCGATCTGGCTGATAACTCTTGCAAAGTTTGCAATAGGAGACTGAATGCTTCCCAGCAATTTTCCAAGAAGTTCTTCTCTGGAAGGAACATCTGCCAGTGCTTTGATTCCTGCCTGATCGTAATATCCGCCTTCTACAACACCGGAAATCAGTTCCAGCTTCGGAGCGGTCTTTGCGAATTTAGAAATCACACGCATAGGAGCAGTTGCATCATCTTTGGAAACAGCCAGCGCATTGGTTCCTTCCAAATCCTTGCAGAGAGCCTCGCAAGGCGTTCCCTGGAATGCAAAGTTCATCATGGTGTTCTTATATACTTTATAAGAAACGCCAGCTTCTCTTAAGGTCTTACGCAGTTGAGTATCCTGTGCAACAGTCAGACCACTGTAATTTACCAGAACAATGCTCTGTGCGCCGTCGATCTGCTGCGCGATCTCTTCTACGATCGGTTTCTTCAATTCAACTTTTGCCATAATTGGTGCACCTCCTTATAGATTTGTGTACCGCCAAATAAAAAAACTCTTTGCACATAACACGGCAAAGAGTTTTTGAATGCTACATAAAAAATGTATATTCCTCGGCAGGCGTTCACAACTTACGCCTTACGGCACCTGCTGTCTTCGGCGTGATACCCGATTATAGTACCATCTGATCGGATGCTTGTCAATAACTTTTTTCCTTCATCCTCTAAAATTTTATAACTATTCAACCATCCAGGCCACAGCCCGCCTTTTTCAAAGGCTAACCGCTGCTAAAGCAGCTTATGGCTGTGGCTTATGGTTAAACGCCATATGTCAAATCGCAGGAATGTTTGTTTACATACGAGTATGACACATCCATTCCTGCGATTTGCCGCATGGCTGAATAATTATAAAAATTTTATACAAAATTGCAGGCTCTCATAATGGCTGTTTCCGTAAATCCCAGGGCCTCGGCTTTTGTTTTCTGTCCATCGCAGGTATCCAACACGATTTTCAGCAATTCTTCAGCCAATTCTCTGGCCGTATGTTCACCAAACACAACCGGGCTGGCATCGAAATCCATATTATCCTTCATTTTGCGATAAGTATCACGGTTGCCTGTGATCTTAATAACGGGAATAATCGGGTTTCCGAGAGGCGTTCCGCGGCCTGTGGAAAATATACAGATTTGTGCGCCGCCGGCAGCCATACCCGCAATCGAAGATGCATCATTTCCCGGGGTATCCATGATAATCAACCCTTTATCTTCTTCCCTGATCTGTTTGCCGTAATCATATACCGCATTAATCGTCGTGCTTCCTCCCTTATGAATACAGCCCAAAGATTTTTCTTCCAGAGTCGTAAGTCCGCCGGCCATATTACCGGGTGTGGGATTTCCTCTTCTGACATTTTCTCCATTATTTATAAAATGCCGCTCGTATCTGGCAACGATGTCGAGAATCCGCTCCTTTACCTCTTCATTTTTTGCCCGGCTGGCCAAAATATCCTCCGCTCCCACAAATTCGGTTGTCTCGCTTAATATGGAAGTAGAACCATTTTCTACGAGTATATCGCTCAGCTCACCGATGACCGGATTGGCAGCTATGCCAGACGTGGGATCCGAACCACCACACTCTGTCGCCAGAATCAGTCTGGAAATCGGGAAACGCTTCTTTTGAAGTTTTCCGGCTTCCATAACCATATCACGGGCATAACGCACCGCCTTGTCTATAAGAGCAATGGTGCCGCCTTCTTCCTGAATCACCAAAAATTTCAACGGCTTATTCGTTCTCTTTCGAATCTCCTCCACCACAATATTGCACTGGCAGGTTTCGCAGCCCGCAGCCACTACCACCGTACCATAAACATTGGGATTCGCCGCAAAACCGCCCAACACATCCAATGTATACTGCATATCGGAGGGAACCTGGGAACAGCCCAGATGATTCGTAAAGGAAACGGCGCCATCTACCTGATTAGCAATCATTCTTGCCGTGTCCGTAGCGCAAATACTTGCCGGCAAAATCAATACATGATTTCTAATACCTACTCTTCCATCCGGTCTTTCATATCCATAAAATTCCATTCTAACCCTCCTGCAGACTCATGCTGATAACATTATGACAGTGCACATGCATGCCAACCGCAATATCACATGTGGCTTTTCCAATGGTATGCGCGTATTTTGTTACTTTCTCATGCTTTTTGATTTCCCGGATGGCAACCTTATGATACTTCGGTACATCCTCCTGTGCAGTTATTTCTGCTTTCTGTCCGTCAACTTCCCAATATATTTTATCACCCTTCCTGATGTCCGTTGTCACAACGGCCACATCATCTGCCGGATGAATCAAAAGTGCATTTACAGCCATAATCCATTCCCTTCTTATATCGGAACCCTTACCATAGATTCCCTTCGTCATTAAATACTACTGGTTTCAGTTCTCCAAGTATTTCAATATCCGGATGCCGGGAAGCCTCCTCCACAAGGCCCTCGGAAATCTGGATTGTTTCCAGTTTCAGCGTATTCTTGATGCGAACCACCCGCGGATGATCCCGATCAATTTCATTGCAGGATTTCAAAGCAAGCTGAATGGCCTCCTTATCATTAGCCATAATCATAGGGATCTTCATCTCGCCCACTACCGTGTTGGTAATTGCATTGGGATACGTCTGCTCCAAATCCAGTTTGTTAAAAAATCTTCTGGTGGTACAATCTGCCAGACCCATTCCACAGCCATTTCCATGGGACTCCTCTGTCAAATCAAGAATCGCCACCCTTTGCGCATCGATTCCGCCGCTGGCGCAGGTCGTTGGAAATCTGCCTGAAATATTCGGATCCATGCCGTCTCCGCTGATATTCTTTCCAACCTCATCCACAATCAACACATCACACTTATCAAAAAGAATACGGGGCATATAAGCTTTCGCACGCAGCAGCAGTTTCGGCTCTTCCGTAATGATTTCCTCTGCAGTCAGACCAATCAATTCTCTGGTGCAGTCATAAGCATTCTCTAAAATTGCCAGTCCGCATAATACCGGAGCGTTTTTTAAAATTGCTTTCCCATACATAGGAATATATTCCGTAAAATGTTCAAAACCATCCGCATGAATGATCTCCGCACCGTACTGCTTGCCAAGGCCGATAGCCATCATTTTCATAAGACCGCTTTCATAGGGACCTCGAAATCCCGTATGCGGCTTAATCCGGCCACAGACAATAATACCGTCCGCTTCATATGCATTTTTATCAATCCGCACCGGCGTACCTTTCTCTGTCAGGCCAATTTGCACCGTCTCCATGGAAGAGCGTATCTCACAACCAATATATTCTTCCGTCACTCCATAGGATTCAATGACACCCCTTTGCCCCTCGGCGGTGGCGCCGCCATGACTGCCCATGGCAGGTACTACAAAAGGAGTCACGCCCTTTGTTTTCAAAAAATCGACAATCGATTTAATAATTAGGGCAATGTTGGCAATTCCACGGCTTCCCGCCGTAATCGCGACTTCCATACCCGGAGCAAACCGGCTGGCTATTTTTTCCTGTGCCAGCTGTGCGGCAACAATTTCCGGAATCTGCTCCCGTTCCATATGCGTCTCGTCGAAATTCTGGCGAATCGTAACCATCGGCGGAATGGCTACTTCTTTCAATAAATCAGATACAACTCCCATGATATTCCTCCTACTGTTTATTCTGGCTCATTTGATAAGCTACATCAACGATCATATCCTCCTGTCCGCCTACCATGCCTCTTCTGCCCAGCTCCACCAAAATATCCCTTGGATTCAGGCCAAATTTCTCTGCGGCCCGGCGTGTATGAAGCAGAAAACTGGAGTAAACACCTGCATATCCCAGCATCATGGAATCCGTACGAATCACCTGCGGCCGATGCATAATCGGCTCCACAATATTCTCGGCCACATCCTGAATTCCATATAAATCCATACCGGTATCATAGCCCATACGGGAAAGTACGGCACAAAGGACTTCATTCTGCGTATTTCCGGCCCCGGCGCCCAGTCCTCTGCAAGTCACATCAATATATTCCGCACCCTCTTGAATAGCAGCCACCGAATTGGCCACCGAAAGTCCCAGATTATTATGGGAATGAAAACCAACCGGAATATCCAGTGCATTGGTCAGCGCGGCAACACGGGCTTTCACATCATCCGGCAGCAAATAACCGGATGAGTCCGCCAGGTTGACATAATCTGCACCGGCTTCCTGGAATATTTTTGCCTGTTCCACAATTTTCTCTGGATCCGCCATATGTACCATCATCAGGAAACCGACCGCCATCATTCCCATATCCTTAGCCGACCGGATATGCTGAATGGCAATATCTGCCTCCGTCACATGGGTCGCCACACGAACCGCCACGGCGCCATTTTCTCTGGCCATTTTCAGATCGTCTATGGTGGCAATACCAGGCAATAGCAGGACCGTCAGCTTTGCATTCTTAACCACTTTGCTGGCAGCCCGCAGTAATTCCATTTCCGGCACCGCCGACATACCATAATTAATGGATGAACCGGCAATACCATCACCATGGCTTAATTCTATCATACTGACACCGGTTTTATCCAGTCCTCCGGCAATATTCACCACCTGCTGCTGTGTAAAACTGTGGCTGACAGCATGGCTTCCGTCTCTCAGTGTGGTATCCACAATATTGATCTTCTTATTCACAGTCCCTACCTCCTAAAATTCTATCTGCCATCCGCTGGGCAACCGCTACCGCCGCCTGATTAATGATATCCAGATTTCCGGCGTACTTTGGAAGAAAATCTCCCGCACCCTCTACCTGCACAATCACCGTCACCTTATTCCCATCCACAACAGACGGAACACGCAGCTTATAGCCCGGCACATACTGCTGCACTTCCTTCACAATCTCACAAACGGATTCCATAATCTTCCGTTCATCCGGATTCTTAACGATAGAATAAATCGTGTTAGTCATCATAACCGGCGGCTCGGCGGGATTCAATACGATAATCGCTTTCGCCCTGTCAGCGCCGCCTACGGTTTCCAGGGCCTTTCTGGTAGTCACCGTAAACTCATCGATATTTGCCCTCGTGCCAGGGCCCGCACTTTTCGAGGACAAAGCGGCTACAATCTCCGTATATTCCGAATCGGCTGCCCGGTTGATGGCATAAGCAATTGGAATCGTTGCCTGGCCCCCGCAGGTAACCATGTTAAAATTGTCCGCATCCATCAATTGGTCCAGATTGACACAGGGAACCACGTAAGGTCCGACCGCCGCAGGGGTCATATCCATAACAATCTTTCCCGCTGCTTTCAAAATGGGGGCATTGTGCAAATGCGCCTTTGCGCTGGTCGCATCAAATACAATTTTAATGTCCGGATCAGCTGCAACCGCATCCACACCGTTAATGGATGTGCGGATACCCAACCCTGCAGCCCTCTTGATGCCCTCTGACTCAACAATACCAGCCATCATGTGCATTTCCAGATTTCTGCTTTTCATGACTTTGTACATCAGATCCGTACCGATATTTCCCGGACCGATGATTCCCACTTTTACCTTCTCCATCTTCTTTTCCTTTCTTGTTCGTTATTGCCGAACTACGTTCGGTGAAATATTTGAGAAAAAAGAGAGGATTTCCTGCCTCTCAAATTTCATCATTTACTTTTTATAGCCCAGTCTGGAAGAAATCGCCGCCGCATAAGCCACTACATCTTTCTTCAGTCTCTCTATCATCTCGTCGGTCATCCTGCTGGCCATCCCCGAAGAACTGATGGCTGCCACCGGGGTGCCCCGCCAGTCAAAAATAGGCGCCGCCACACATTTCAATCCCTCTTCCACCTCTTCATTATCGATGGCAAAAGACTGTTGACGAATCTGTTCCAATTCCTCTCTGAGCAGCTTCGGATCCGTGATGGTATGGGATGTCATCCGGGTCAGTTCCGTGTTCTCCATATACTGATCTAATTCCTCATCAGATATATGTGCCAAAATAGCCTTGCCAACACCGGTACAGTACATCTTTGCACGTTTGCCGATATAAGAATAGGCAATGGACAAGCCGGGAACATCTACTTTTTCAATATAAATCATCTCATCTCCGCTGCGAACCGCAAGATGAACGCCCTGTCTGTAATCTTCCGACAGTCTCTGACAATACGGCAGCGCATCCTTTCTCAAATCCATACGGGATCCTACCAGATTTCCCAGTTCAAACAGCTTAATTCCCAGCCGGTATTTCTTATTTTCTTCGTTCTGTTCCAGATAACCCTTCAAGACCAGCGTATTCACCAAACCGAATACCGTACTTTTGCTCAAATCCATCCGATCGGCAATTTCCGATATACCTAACTCTCTGGCACTTCCGCTGAAGCAATCGATAATCGTCAACGCTCTGTCCACGGATTGAATTACCACATCTGATTTCATACAACACCTCTCAGGCAATATATTAAATATTATTCGTTATTACCGAACTTAATTCGTCAATATAAAACCTTGAATTAATTATACATAGAGCTGAAACCAATGTCAAGTCTTATCCTGCAAAATATGACATCAAAAAGTAACTATTCGGCCATCCAGGCCACAGCCCGCCTTTTTCAAAGGCTGGCCGCTGCTAAAGCGGCTTATGGCTGAATAGTTACCGTCAAAAAACCCGGGATATGAAACATATCCCGGGCTAGAAGCCTTGCCTTTATATTAAACAAGTTTTAATGGGTTAATCTTAACGCCAGGTCCCATAGTCGGAGCGATGGTTACGCTGCGCAGGAACTGTCCCTTCAGAGTAGAAGGTTTTGCTTTAATGATGGCACCCATCAGCGTCTGGAAGTTGTCCGCTAACTGCTCCTCTGTGAAAGAAGCTTTTCCGATCGGCACGTGAATGATATTTGTTTTATCAAGACGATACTCAATCTTACCGGCTTTGATATCTTTAACAGCTTTGGTAACATCCATGGTTACGGTTCCGGCTTTCGGGTTTGGCATCAAACCTTTCGGTCCAAGGATACGACCCAGACGTCCTACAACACCCATCATATCCGGTGTCGCAACGACAACGTCGAAATCCAGCCATCCTTCGTTCTGGATTCTCGGAATCAGTTCCTCTGCTCCTACGAACTCTGCTCCGGCTGCTTCTGCCTCATCAGCTTTCACACCCTTTGCGAATACCAATACACGAACGGTTTTACCGGTTCCGTTAGGCAGTACAACTGCGCCACGAATCTGCTGGTCCGCATGACGTCC
>CAYRTA010000110.1:0-7649 GCA_964427045.1 uncultured Hoministercoradaptatus sp.
CAGAAAGAGACCGCGGTGATTTTTGGCGGCAGACTGGGCGAGTATAAATATTATGATATGGATGCGGTGATCGCCGCAGCTTTGGAAAAAAGTACTTGCATTTTGCAGGAAGATATAGTATAGTGTATTGGTGTGAAAAAACGAGATGGTCCTCTGTTACTATTTGTGGGTATTAAGAACATCCTAAAAAAGGAGAAATGAAAAATGAACGAAATCATTAAAAACATCGAAGCTGCTCAGTTGAAAGCAGAAGTACCGGAATTCAATGTTGGTGATACCGTAAGAGTTTATGGTAAAATCAAAGAGGGTAACCGTGAAAGAATTCAGGTTTTCGAAGGCGTTGTTTTGAAAAAACAGGGCGGAAGCTGCCGTGAGACCTTTACTGTAAGAAAACAGTCCAGCGGTATCGGCGTAGAGAAAACCTGGCCGCTGCATTCTCCGAACGTAGAGAAGGTAGAAGTTGTAAGACACGGTAAAGTAAGACGTGCGAAACTGAATTACCTGAGAGGTCGTGTAGGAAAAGCTGCGAAAGTAAAAGAGCTTGTAAAATAATACGATTTGAGAAGCAGGGGCAAATACATGGGGTACTTGCCCCTGTTTTTCTATAGTGCAGACTATATGGAGCAGTATCGTTATGAGTTTTTTTAAGTTAAGGTACGTTAGGGATTATGGTTTTTTAGATAAGGTACGCTTTGTAATTATCCTGATAGCGGAAATATTGCTGGTAGTATTGCTGGGGATTTTGCTGACCGTGGGGTTTGGAAAAAAGACGGTTATGCAGGAAAGTTCCATGGACCCCACATTAGAAGCCGGGCAGGTGTTTTTGATCGACCGCGTGTCTTATAAAATGGGTTCGCCGAAACGGGGGGATATTATCGCTTTCAAATTAAGCGACGATCCCCAGGCCAGCACCCATATTAAACGAATTATCGGACTTCCGGGGGAGACCATTCAGATTCGGGACGGCCAGATTCTGATTGACGGGGAAACCTATAAGGAACAGAAAAATTTTCCGTCTATTCAGAATGCCGGGCTGGCCGAGGATACAATCACATTGAAGAGTGATGAATACTTTGTGCTGGGCGATAACCGGAATAACAGTGAAGATAGCCGGTTTGCCGATGTCGGCAATATTACAAAGAATAATATCATAGGAAAACTCTGGTTTACCGTATCTCCCCTTAGTGAATTTGGATTCATCAGCAGATGATTAGAATGAGGTAAAGTCATGAATTTGCAATGGTATCCTGGTCATATGACCAAAGCAAAACGGCAAATGCAGGAGGATTTGAAGCTGATTGACCTGATTATTGAACTGGTCGATGCGCGGGTTCCTTTCAGCAGCCGGAATCCGGATATAGATGAGATGGGCAAAGGAAAGGCCCGTCTTATTTTGTTAAATAAATCGGATCTGGCCGATGAAAACGCCAATGATCTGTGGGCGGCCTATTTTCAGAAGAAAGGGTATCACGTGGTAAAAGTAAATGCCAGAAGCGGCGCCGGATTAAAGGCGATTGCGGGAGTGATTCAGGAAGCCTGCAAGGAGAAAATAGCGCGGGATCTTCGCCGGGGCATCAAGAACCGGCCCATCCGAGCCATGGTTGTGGGGATTCCCAATGTGGGAAAATCCACGTTTATCAATTCCTATGCCGGAAAGGCATGCACCAAAACAGGGAACCGTCCCGGTGTCACCAAGGGAAAACAGTGGATTCGTTTAAATAAGACGCTGGAACTTCTGGATACGCCAGGAATTTTATGGCCGAAATTTGAAGATCCTTCCGTGGGGGTACGGCTGGCTTTCATCGGTTCCATTCGTGATGAAATATTGAATCTGGAGGAACTATCTCTGGAATTGATTGCTTACTTAAAGAAGCAGTATCCCGGCGTTTTGCAGAAACGGTATGAGGTCTGTGAAGATGCGCCGCCGGTTGCCATTTTGGAGGAAATTGCCCGCTGCCGGAAGTGCCTGATGAAAGGGGAAGCGCTGGATTACCAGAGAGCGGCTTCTATTTTGCTGGATGAATTCCGCAGCGGAAAGTTAGGCAAACTGACGCTGGAATTTCCCCAGGAATAGACTGCGCAGTCAATAGGTGTTTTTTGGCTGAAGAACTAAACGTGTGCGGATAAAGGTAATAGGAAAGGTACGAATGAAAACCATACAGGAAATCAAGAAGGAATTACAGGAAGCGAAAGAGTCCGACAGGGAAATTTTGCTGGAACAATATAAGCAGGATCGCCGCGCAGGCGTAAAGGCTATTGTCGGAAAGTATGAACGGGAAAAACAGAGACAACAGGCAGAGCAGAAACGGATGGAAACCATGATGGTTTATGAACGTCAATATGAGCATCTTGGCTATGTCTGCGGTATCGATGAGGCCGGAAGAGGCCCTCTGGCAGGGCCGGTGGTGGCCGGAGCAGTTATTTTGCCTGCTGATCATACCATTCTTTGGCTGAATGATTCCAAGCAGCTTTCCGCAAAGAAACGGGAAGAACTTTATGAAGTGATTATGAGAGAGGCGGTTTGTGTAGGCGTAGGCTATGCCAGTCCGGCCCGTATAGATGAGATTAATATTTTGCAGGCCACGTATGAAGCCATGAGACAGGCCATATCCCAGTTATCTGTCACGCCGCAGATTTTATTAAATGATGCGGTGACCATTCCTCAGATAACCATTCCCCAGGTACCGATTATTAAAGGAGATGCTAAAAGTGCATCCATTGCTGCGGCCAGTATTATAGCCAAAGTGACCAGGGACCGTCTGATGATGGAGTACGATCAGATATTCCCGGAATACGGATTTGCGGCTCATAAGGGATACGGTTCTGCAGCCCATATCCAGGCCCTTAAGACCTACGGTCCTACCCCCATACATCGGGAAACCTTTATTACCCATTTTATTTAGCGAGACCAATAGGGAAGAAGGAAAGATGCCGCCTCTTGTTCGGGAGGTGGCATTTATGAATAAAAGCCGGCTGGGACAGGAGAAAGAAACCTATATAGCGGAGATTCTTACCAGACAGGGATACCGGATTCTGGAACGAAACTACCGGTGCAGAAGCGGAGAGATTGACCTGATTGCTGCTCATAAAGGGTATCTGGTCTTTATTGAGGTGAAATACCGCAGTTCTATCCGGGAGGGGTATGCCGAAGAAGCGGTGGACGGCAGGAAGCAAAAGCGAATCAGCAGAGCGGCTCTATGGTATATGAAAACCCATCGGCTGGATATGACAACACCCTGTCGTTTTGATGTGGCGGCAGTCACAAAGGAAGAAGTTAAAATCTATCAAAATGCCTTTGATTACATACCTTATGGGAGATAATGAAATTGACTATGAAGATCAAGTGGAAGACGGAATACCATCCGCAGATTACCGTGAAAGAGAAGGAAGGCGTAACGTATTTGACTTATCCGGCCCTGGAGGAAACCGGCATTGTGCGGCATGGTTTTTCTACCCGGCTTGGCGGTGTCAGCAAGGGACATCTTGCAAGTATGAATCTAAGCTTTAGCCGCGGAGATGCGGATCAGTCCGTTTATGAAAATTACAGAAGACTGGCAAAGGCGCTGGATATTTTGCCGGAAAGCATCGTCTGTTCCGACCAGACACATACCACGAATATTCTGACCGTGGGGAAAGAACACTGCGGCATGGGAATTTTTTGTAAGCGAAGTTACCAGGATATTGACGGATTGATTACCGATGAGCCAGGTGTGACGCTGGCAACTTTTTATGCGGACTGTGTACCGCTTTATTTGGTTGACCCGGTTCATAAGGCCATAGGTCTGGCCCATTCCGGATGGCGGGGAACCGTGGGCAAAATCGGGACTAAGCTGGCAGCGGCTATGGGAGATGCTTATGGGACGTGTCCGGCAGATTTGGTGGCGGCTATCGGCCCATCCATTTGCCAGGACTGCTATGAAGTCAGCGAGGATGTGGCCGAGGCTTTTCGGGACGTCTATGGAACAGATGCCATCGCCGCCATTTTGACAGATGGCAAAAAGCCTGGAAAATATCAGCTGAATCTTTGGGAGGCTTGCCGCCGGAATTTTATGGAAGCGGGCATAAGATCGGAAAAGATTAGTATGCCTTCTTTGTGTACCTGCTGTAATCCGGATTTTTTGTTTTCTCACCGGGCCAGTAAGGGGATGCGGGGAAATTTGGGGGCCTTTTTGGCCCTGAAATAGAAAAGTTATGAAATAAGTTATGGTAATACCTATGACAAAGGACTGTGAAATCCATCACAGTCCTTATTAAAAATGAAAGTTACGCGTTATGTTCTGCCCGGTTCTTGGCCAGTAATTTTTGTATTTTCGCTGTGGTGGAGCGAACTTTTTCCACAGACACGTCATGATTTAAGGTATCAAGAATGCTTGCCAGATATTTTCCCATAGCTGCCGTTTCATAATAGGGACGCTCTAAAAGTTCCGGCATACGGTAATTCAAATCCGTGGTGATTACTTTCGTAATGTATCCTTTTTCGTAATATTCGTCAAATTTGGCTAATCCGTCGGTGAATAATCCAAAGGTTGTACAAACAAAGACGCGGTTTGCCTGCCGTTCCTTTAACTGTTTGGCCACATCCAGCATACTTTCGCCGGAAGAAATCATATCGTCAATGACAATCACATCTTTTCCCACTACGGAATCGCCGAGAAATTCATGGGCTACAATAGGATTTTTTCCATTTACGATGGTGGAATAATCACGCCGCTTATAAAACATGCCCATGTCAACGCCTAAAATGCTGGAAAAATATACGGCTCTTGCCATGGCGCCTTCATCCGGACTGATAATCATGAGATGTTCATTATCGATCTGCAGATCCGGCACGGAACGAAGCATTGCTTTCAAAAACTGATAGGTTGGCATGAAATTATCAAAACCATAAAGTGGAATTGCATTCATCACTCTGGGGTCGTGGGCGTCAAAAGTAATAATATTGGAAACACCCATGCTGATCAGCTCCTGAAGCGCCAGTGCGCAGTCCAGGGATTCTCTTTTGGTTCTTTTGTGCTGCCGGCCCTCATAGAGGAAGGGCATAATGACATTAATTCGATGTGCCTTACCATTTGTTGCTGAGATGATTCGTTTTAAATCCTGAAAATGATCGTCTGGAGACATGTGGTTTTCGTAACCGTTCATTCGATAGGTGATACTGTGATTCGTGATATCACAGAGCAGATAAAGATCCACGCCTCTGACGGACTCGTTGATCTTTCCTTTTGCTTCTCCTGACCCGAAGCGTGGGCATTCGCAGCTAACCAGAAACGTTTCTTCGCTATATCCATTTAAGGATGTGGCGCTTGTTTGATGTTCAGCCATTTCCTTTCGAAACTGTACCAGATAGCTATCTACAATTTTTCCTAATTCCTCACAGCCTTTCAATGCTGCAATCTTAATTGGAGCAACGGGAATAGAACTTTCCAGTAAATCTAAATTTGGCATAAAGACCTCCGCATAAAATATGATGATTGACTGTTTCAATGGCACAAACAGTACTCTAATGGGTTCTTTTACATAAAAAGACATTTTAGTTATACAATGGAATTGTCACTTAGTCAAGAAAGATGTCGAAGAAAATGAACGAACTTGACATTTTCCCGGATGTTTTATATAGTAAAGAAACGAAACCGGGAAAGGAAAGGCGGGGGAAGCAGATGAAGAAGATACGGCATATGATACGATCTATTCAGCCGGGCAGCATCGCGGAAGAACTGGAACTGGAGCCGGGCGATGAACTTCTCTCTATTAATGACCAGTCCATTGAAGATGTATTCGATTATCACTATCTGATCAATGATGAATATCTGGTTATCCTGGTGCGGAAAGAAAATCAGGAAGAATGGGAACTGGAAGTCGAAAAGGATTATGACGAGGACCTGGGTATTACTTTTGAAAGTAATCTGATGGACGAATACCGTTCCTGTAAGAACCATTGCATTTTCTGTTTTATAGATCAAATGCCGCCTGGTATGCGTGAAACGCTTTATTTTAAGGATGATGATTCCCGCTTGTCCTTTTTACAGGGAAATTATGTGACGCTGACCAACATGAGTGATCACGATATTGACCGGATTATCCATTATCATCTGGCGCCGATCAATATCTCTTTTCATACGACCAATCCCGAACTTCGCCGGAAGATGCTGCATAATCGTTTTGCCGGAGATATTTTTTCGAAAGTAGAGCGGCTCTATGAAGCCGGTATAGAGATGAATGGTCAGATTGTTCTCTGTAAAAATATTAATGACGGAGCGGAACTGGACCGGACCATCGGTGATCTGAGTCATTATATGCCCCATCTGAAAAGCGTGTCCATTGTTCCGGTGGGACTCAGTAAATATCGGAAAAATTTATATCCGCTGGAACCTTTTGAAAAAGAAGATGCCCGTCAGGTATTGCGTCAGGTTCACCGGTGGCAAAAGCAGTTTTATGAAGTGTGGGGCATGCACATGATCCACTGCAGTGATGAGTGGTATTTGTTGGCTGAGGAACCGGTTCCGGAAGAGGAACGTTATGACGGCTATCTGCAATTGGAAAATGGTGTCGGTATGATCCGGTTATTGGATACGGAAGTAAAGGAGACCCTGGCCCGTATGAAGGGCGATCAAAGAGAAGGGTATGTTTCTCTGGCCACAGGAATGCTGGCCGCGCCAACGATGAGAGAACTGCTTTCTCAGATTGAAGAGAAATTTCCCAACATCAAAGCAAATGTATTTGCTATACGCAATGATTTTTTCGGAGAACGGATTACCGTGTCGGGTTTATTGACCGGTCAGGATTTGCTGGCGCAGCTTTCCGGCCAAAAACTGGGAGAACGTCTTTTATTGCCGTGCAATATGCTTCGCGCGGGAGAAAGTGTTTTTCTGGATGACATGACAGTGGAGGAACTGGAAAACAGATTGGGAGTACCTATTTCGGTTGTTGATTCCGATGGGGCATCTCTGGTACATGCGGTCATTGACCGTGAAAAGAATCATAACCATAAAAGGAGACAATTATATGAGCAAGCCGATTGTAGCAATTGTGGGACGGCCGAATGTGGGAAAGTCCACACTGTTTAATGCAATAGCGGGAGATAATATTTCCATTGTAAAAGATACGCCAGGAGTTACCCGGGACCGTATTTATGCGGAAGGGACCTGGTTAAACCACCGCTTTACCCTGATTGATACCGGAGGTATCGAACCGGAAAGCAAGGATGTGATCTTATCCCAGATGAGAGAGCAGGCGCAGATCGCCATTGATACGGCGGATGTTATCATCTTCATCACGGATGTTCGCCAGGGACTGGTAGATGCGGATTCCAAAGTGGCTGATATGCTGCGCCGCAGCAAAAAACCGGTTGTTTTGACGGTTAATAAGGTCGATAACTTTGAAAAGTTTATGCCGGACGTTTATGAATTTTATAATTTGGGTATTGGAGAACCAGTACCGATTGCGGCTGCCGGTAAGCTGGGTATGGGTGATCTTTTGGATGAGGTTGTTAAGTATTTTCCCACAGAAGAGGAACAGGCAGAGGAGGATGAAATTCCACGTATTGCCATCGTTGGAAAACCCAATGTGGGAAAATCTTCCATTATCAATAAGTTACTGGGAGAGGACCGGGTTATCGTATCCAATGTGGCAGGCACGACCAGGGACGCCAT
>CAYRTA010000111.1:0-7648 GCA_964427045.1 uncultured Hoministercoradaptatus sp.
TTAAATGTATTATCTATCGAAGTTTTCGACAGCATAGCTATGCTATCGTTTACTAAATTCGCATCATATTTCACGAATCTGTCTCCTTCTTTAACTGAACCCTTCTATGTGATAAATGGGCAGGCCCGCTATAGATTCTCCTATCTTTTGGGCAACAGCAGTATACAAATTCAGGCCAACAGCAGGGCCAAAAATGAGAACAGTATCCTTTCCGGCAGCTAAAGCAGGCCAGTGTCTATTCATTGGCAATATCCCCCTTAACAATTCTTTATACACCCATCTTCTTTACTGAGAAACGCCAGCATCTGTTCGGCCATTTCCGCCGGATGAAGCAGCGCGTATTCGGCGTGATCCAGACCGGGGAATTCCACAAAACCTGTTCTGGGAAAATGCTTTTTTACATAGTCGATATCCCATGCCCTGGCTTTCTTTTCAAGACTGCCGTACCAATATTGAAGTTCCGTCCGTATGGCGGGAACCGATTTTGGCATGGAATAGTTGTTGCAGGAGTCAAACACCCGCCAAATGGTCCTGGCGGACATATGTTTCATGACCTGCTCCATATAGTCCAGTCCCTCCACACCGTATTTCTCCGGCGGATACGCCAGTTCCAGCAGTTTCCGGCTGTGCTTGCCCAGTTCCACCATCAAAAAGTCCCGCACAGCGATAAACCGTGTAAGGAGCCAGGGCAGCTGATAGGGCGTAATCCCCGCATCAATGATTGCCTTGTCAAATACAATCTTGTTGTTTACCAGCAGGCGCAGCGCCACACTGCCGCCCATGGAAAGGCCGTACAGCCCGTGGATATGGGGATACCCCCGTTCCAGCAGCCACTGTTCCAACTCTGCCGCAATTTCCTCCACACTGGTATAATCCTCATTCGTGGTTAAATCATGGCCCGGCATGGCAGGTACAAAGATATGGTACCGCTCTGAAAGCACCCGGACACTCTCCTCATAAAAGTCCCATCCGGTGCAGGATGCGTGGAGAAACAGAATACATTCCTCGTTTTCCCGCCCAAATTCATAGATATTCACACTATCATCTCCTTATATGGTATTCTTCTTTTTGCCAGAAGTTAGGTTTCTCTAACTTGTGTTTAAAAAAGGAACCGCCCCGCAGAGGCATTATGTTTCTTCACTTGAGAAGATTACAAAAAAGCTGCCAGTCCTCGAAAATCCTCCCGTGACTGGAAACCTATTGAAAGTCATTTTGAAGTATCTATACTATAACATACAGGAACAAGATTAGCAATAACTAACCAAGGGAGGATAGACGATGATACCAGTACGAGCAGCGAAAACAGAGAGGGCTTTATCATCATTACAGATACTACAAGGCGTCAACACACGGAAGGTCGATGACGGGTCCTATCTTTATGATCTGATCAGGCGGTAAGTTCTCTGCCAAATTCCCGGTTCTCCTTCCGGACAATCACTCCAATCCCGGATCAGCGAACATGAGCTGCTCTCTGCCCGAAATATAAATATATGCATCTTCCAGCGTCGGCTCTGCGGGAACACAGTCTACATCCGGCGCTTTTTCGCTAATCAGCCGTATCCAAACGCCATCCTCGGACAGCTGCTTAGACGAGATATGATACTTTTTTTCCACCTCACGCGCCTGCATTTCATCCTGAATCCGGCAAATCCATACATGCCCCTTTGCTTCCCTGACCAGTTCTTTCATACTTCCGGCATACAAGAATTTTCCCTTTTTCATAACAGCAAGCCGGTTGCAGACCGCTGCCAAATCTTCTACCACATGCGTAGAAAAAAGGACGGTTCTGTTTTCGGAGAAATCCACCAGCAGATTTCGGATGCGGATTCGTTCTTCCGGGTCAAGCCCGGTGGTCGGTTCATCCACAATCAGAAATTTCGGCTCATTGATTAGCGCCTGCACTAAACCGACTCTCCGCTTCATGCCGCCGGACAACTGCCGCATTTTTTTCTTTCGATGCTCTGTCAAACTGGTTTTTTCCAGATAATACTGGATTCGTTTTTTACATTCGCTTTTGGGCACCTCAGCCAAATCGCCCATGTATTCCAGGCATTCCTGAACCGTCAGTCCGGGATACAGATCGATCTCCTGGGGAAGATAGCCGATTCTATGCTGAATTTTCGGATAATTTCCTTCACAGTAAAGAATTCCATCCATACTTACCGTACCGCTGGAAGGAGGGAGGATCGTTGTCAGCACCCGCATGAGGGTGGTCTTTCCGGCGCCATTTTCTCCCAGCAGCCCAAAAACTCCATTCGGGATTTCCAGATCGGCATGATCGATTGCGGTCACTTTATTTTTAAATGTTACTGTCAAATCACTGATTTTAATACTCATATTTTTCAACCTCTTTTCTTTATCACGTTCGGCATCAGGAGTGCCATAAACCCGCAGATCAGCAGGCATAACGCTTTGCCGTACAGCCAGCGAAAATCCTGGCTGTCTGTTGTATTTCGAAACGTATAGGAAAACAAGTTCCAATTTCCCAAATATTTTTCTCCAAACGTAGAATCCGTTACAAGCCACAAGACAACGCAGCATCCAATACCGGCCCACATATTCCGAAACAGGCAGGACAGGAAATTTGACAACATTCCCCAAAACCACAAGGTCACCACCATTGCCGCTAAAAACACAAGAAACATCCGGAGTTCGGATTCCGTACTTTGACCGGATTGATAAAAGGACCGGGGATTTTGAAAGAGAAAAAACATTCCGTAACCGGCCGCGCAGAGCACCAATAGGGCAATTTCCTGAATTGCCATTCTCATGGCCATAGAACGCAGGCGTCTTTTCAAAGGATATAAGCGGTGTATCTCGGACCGTTTGGATATGATTTCCTGCGTATAAGTATCCGCGCAGAAAACCATGGCAAGCACTGCCATAGGCGCCTCCATCGCAATGCCGATTTCATCGGAAAAACTTATCCCACGAATCAGGCTCAAAATAACCACGAAGCAGAAAGCATACGCCAGCTTGTATGCCGGGAGACTGATTTTTCGTTCTGTCAGCATCATATTCTTCGCCTCCTCCAAATCTGTATTCCAATGAAAATGATTGCTGCCGAAGCAAATAGCAGGCACATCTGATTGGGCAGTGCCAATGGCGGCGCAGCAACATCAAAAAACATCCCCGGAAAACGAACCATGATCGCCAGCGGCCGCCCATAATACCCGTAGACGCCCTCCGCATTTCTGCTGCCCATATTGGAATAAACCATATACAGGACCAGAAGCGGAACGGCGGGGAGCGGGTTTTTAAATAAAAGCGCCGCAATGGTATATACACATACAATCATCAGCATATTCGGCAAAATATAGAGGCAGGTTGCCAAAAGAAAATCGGTCAGTCTTATTTCAAAACCGTTTCCACTGGTACCGATCAGGCAGATAGCCCAAAATACCAGATTTAAGATTCCAAGAATCATCAGACAGATCAGAAATCCCCCTGCCACTTTTCCGATGACGTACTGCGCGGCACTGATCGGCTTCGTATGCAGCAATTCATAAGTATTTTTTCTCACATCCTGCATAAAAAGAACGGCAAGCAGAACAGTTGCCGTAAATCCCATAAACAAGCCGGAAAAATCTGCAAACTTTCTGGAAAAATAATAGGAAAACGGGTGCTCATCAAGTTTTTCATCGATGTAAGCATTGATTTCTTCCCTTGTACCCCTGCCATAGGCTGTATTTTCCCATGTGTAATTCGTACCATAAAAACCGTACTGCTCTTCTAAGTATCGGCAGGCTTCCTTGATTTCCATGCCGCTCATTTCCCGAATCACACCGTCAGCCTCGTTTTCATCCATACCAAATTCAGCCAGCAGATTTTCCTGAATGGTTTTTTCCCAAAGTTCCCGGTGTGCTTCTTCATTTAAGGGAATATACCCTTCAAAAATCTCGCCTTCGTGAACGGTTTTGGGATCGTCATTTCCCAATTCCTCCTCCGATGTGATGTAATGAATGTTCAGATACGGTTCAAGCTGCCAAAAAACACCGAATATCACAATCACAACAGCGACCCAGAACAGCGGCCTTTTCAGATAATTGAGAATCTCGCGCCGCATAATTGCTTTCATAAGCGTCACCTCTTTCTTCTTGCTGCTTTTATTTTAGATGCGAAATCACAACAAAAAGACAATGGGAGAAAAAAGAAAAGAGAAAAACGGAAGAAAAAACCGGATCGCTCATGCGATCCGGTGAAAGACTGCGGTTACAATAGCTCCGCCTGATTCCTCATTTTCCAGTATCAGATGCCCTCCATGCTTTTCACAATACAGGCGGCTGATATACATTCCCATTCCCGTATGCGTCAGGCTGTCTTTGATATTCTTTTGATGAAAAGCGCTGGTTATTTTTTCGGCATCCTCCTGAAACCCGTTTCCATCATCCCAAACGGAAAGCGTCAGTTTCTGTGCTGTCAGGAATACTTTTACATCAATCTGCTCCCTGGCGTATCGAAGGGCATTTGACAAAAGATTCTCCATAACCTCCATAATCACTTCCTGATCTCCCTGGAAAATTTCGTCTGTCTCCCCTACCGACAGGCGGATTCTTTTTTCTTTTCCCAGAATATCCAGTTCCGTTTGCATGTCTTTTTCAAGCTGCCCGGAAGAAATCTGATCTGCCGTAAGCTGCCGATGCTCCAGACTGTTCACCTTTTGCATGGAATCAATAAAAACATCCATGCGACGGATTTGTTTCATGCCTTCCAGCAGCATTTCCACCGTCTTTTCCCTGTCAATCGTTCCATCCGGAACATAATCAATCAGCATTTCCTGATACCCTTTCAAAACGGACAGGGGAGAACGGATATCATGGGCGATTGCGGACCGCAGCGCCCGTTCCTCTTCGATGATGTGCCATAGCTGCCGGTTATTTTCTTCCAGCTGCCCACGCATACGATCAAATTCATGGCAAAGGTGGCCCATCTCATCTCTGTTTTCATAAGTAATTCGGAAATCCAGGTCATTTTCTGCAATTCTCTTAGAAGCAGCTTCCAATTCTTCCAGGGGCTTTTTCAGTTTATTCTTATAAAAGAGAAATACTGCGCCGCAGCTTCCGGCAATCGAGAGGAGCAGCACCGAATAGGTCTGCAAAAAATCACAGACTTCCGATACGCCATGATCCAGCCGGCTCATTTGGGAACCGTCGGGCCGGGGAATCCGGGCCATATAGCCTTCGCCCTCCAATTCAACCGCTGTAAAATACAAATCCTTATCAACATAGTTCCACCAGATTTTTTCCTGAACACTGGAAGCCGCCCAGACAACACAGGCGGATAAAAGAAAACTGACTGTAAGACTGATAACCAAATACAACAGGATGGTTTTTCTGACAGAAAGATTCCTGATTTTATCTTTTATTTGATCCATCGATATCCCATCCCCCAGACTGTTTCAATATATTCCGTATCGGTATAGTTTTGCAGTTTTTTCCGTATACGCCGAATCAATTCCGTAATTACCCGGCTATCTCCTTCGCCGTCATAACCGCAGACTTTTTCGTAAATTCGTTCTTTGTCATACACAAGCCCCGGATTCATAGAAAGGAATTCCACAATTCCATATTCCAGCTTCGTCAGTTCCATAGTCTGTCCACGCACTTGCACTGTTTTTGCCGCATAATCAATCGATAAATCACCCTGAAAACGATATACTGACTTTCCCCGGTGCCGTTCTTCCCGTTTCAGATGGGCAATGATACGAGCTTCCAGTTCCTTCAGGCTAAATGGTTTCAAAATATAATCGTCTCCGCCGGACATAAGACCATTTACCCGATCTTGCTCATCTGCCCTTGCGGTAAGAAACAGAATCGGGCAGGACACGTTATCCCGGATTCTCCTGCATACCTCGATACCATCGATTCGGGGCATATTGATATCCAACAGGATAATATCCGGTTTCCTTTCTATCTTTTTCAATGTCTCAGCGCCATCCGCCGCCGCAATTACCGTATAGTTTCTAAGTTCAAAGAAAGTCCGCAGCATCTTAACCAGCTCTGCGTCATCATCGGCAATCAAAATATTATATGCCATCCCATTCCCCTTCTCTGTAATAGATAGTCACTCCCTGTAAGCGTGACTTACTCAATCCTCAAAAATTTTCGTATATTCTTTACTTTACAATAAAGAATGCCCCTTTTCACAAACATCATAGATTTCTTCCCGCTTTGCTTCGATCAGCGGTTGGATGTCCCCGGTCTTTTTTCGGACAATTCCAGTGTAAATAAATTTAGGCAGGATCCATCCGATGAAACCCGGAATTGCCAGCAGAATACACAGCCAGATAATGGGCGGTTCGTGAACAACAGCAAAGGTCGAGCCTGCCATAAAAGCGGTGCCGATGACGCCAATTATCATAGCCCATACCGAGGCGGCAGAAGTTTTTGACTGCTCCAGCGCCTTGATCTCGTTGGCACAGGCTTCAAATTGCTGCTGCAGACGGGTCAGTTCCACTTTATTGATTATTTTCCGGTTCCGTTTCAGATGAAGCGTTGTCAAATGCGAGCCGCAAACTGTTTCAAACTTTTCATCCGCGCTCCATCCAAAATTCTCGTAGCTATCTAAATAGAAGGAAATCTCTTCCGAGGGAACCGTAACCTCTTTATATTCGTAGCCGATATAATCTTTCTTTTCGCTTTCATTCATTGTGCGTTCTCCTCTTTATCATGAAATGAGGGCAAACGGACGGTAAAGACGCTTCCCCTGCCTACCGTGCTTTCTACGGTGATCGTTCCATCGGATAATTCCAGAATCCGCCGTACCAGGGACAGGCCAAGGCCGTTTCCCTCGGTGGCGTGGGAGGAATCACCCTGATAGAACTTATCGAAGATATGCTGAAGCGTTTTCCCGCTCATACCACAGCCCGTATCTGCCACTGAAACCGTTGTCCAGTCCGCATCGGAAGCAAGCGTCAGCGTTATGGTTCCGCCGACAGGCGTAAACTTAATTGCATTGGACAGAAGGTTCGTCCAGACCAGCGCCAGCAGTTCCTCATCCCCGCAGATGGCTACACGTTCTTCCAGCTCTGCCACAAAATTAATCTCTTTTTCTTCCCAACTATTTTCAAACTGCAGAGCGCACTCGCTGAGCTGGGCGCACAAATCAAACCGCTGGGGAACCGGCCTGATGGCCTGTTTTTCCAGCCTGTTCAGCTTCAGCATATTCATGATCAGATTAGACAGCCGTCTTGTGGCATGGAGAATGGTCTCCGTGTATTCCCGGCGCTGCGCATCCGTCAGATTTTCATTTCGCAGCAGCTCCGCATTATTGTGAATCACAGCCAGAGGCGTTTTGATCTCATGGGACACATTGGAGAAAAAATCCGTTTTCAGCACTTCCACGCTGCCCAGCTCCTCCACCATCTTGTTGAAATCCAGAATCATGGCGTCCAGATAGTCCAGCTTTTCCGAGGTGTGCAGCGGCGGAACATACACGGAAAAATCACCGTTGGCGACCTTTTCGGCGGCCTCCCGGAGCTTTTGAACCGGCTTTTCATAATGTCTGGTAATCTCCCATTTTGCGAACACGGTAAGCAGCACCGCCACCAGGGTCCAATACAAAACCGGAGTTAAAATCTGGAAAAAGGCCGGCCACTGTTCTTCATTTCCCAGCACAATGATTCCATAATGTATTCCCGACATCAGCA
>CAYRTA010000112.1:0-7644 GCA_964427045.1 uncultured Hoministercoradaptatus sp.
ATGACCTTCGACCGATAACCTGATTTGGATAATGCCAACGTAGGGATACCTGAGGAACATGGATATAGCCGTTTCCAGCAAACGGATATGGAGATGTGCAAGCAATAGGAAGTTACCAGATCGGCAGCTTCCTTTTTTGTTGTGATACAGAGGTTTCGTCTGATGATAAGGAGGTGAGAACATGGTAAAAGTCAATGGAACATGGCTGGATCTTGCCGGAAAAACACTGGCTGAGTATCTGGCATCCACGGATTATGACAGGCGGCTGATTGCCGTGGAAAGAAACGAGGAAATCGTTTTGAAGGCGGAGTATGAAAGTACAGTGCTGAAGGATGGCGATGAGATTGAAGTGGTCAGCTTTGTAGGAGGTGGCTGAGATGATACCGACAAAGGAAGAAATGATACGTGTACTCCGACAGCGCCACGGAAAGGAGCGTCAGGAGCAATTTCAAAAGGCGGCGGTGGCGGTTTGCGGCCTTGGCGGGCTTGGGTCTAATCTGTCTATTTCCCTGGCAAGAGCGGGCATCGGTAAGCTGATCCTGATAGATTTTGACCGGGTGGATGTTTCCAATCTTCATCGGCAGCAGTATAAGGCGTCCCAGGTAGGCCGCCATAAAACCGAGGCGCTTTTGGAAAATTTGCGGGAGATTGCTCCTTATCTTTGTTATGAAATTCACACGGTACGGATAACAGAAGAGAACGCAGTGACGCTTTTAGGGGAGGCCGATGTGATCTGTGAGGCTTTCGATGTGCCGGAGGCGAAGGCTATGCTGGTTAATACCGTTTTGGAAAGATTGCCGGATAAGTATCTGGTGGCAGCCTCCGGTATGGCGGGATTTGGCAGCGCCAATGATATTCGGACCCGCAAAGTGACCAAACGTTTTTATCTCTGCGGAGACGGAGTCAGCGATGTGGCGGACGGCGTGGGACTTTTTTCCTCCCGGGTGATGCTGTGCGCTGCCCATCAGGCCCATATGGTATTGCGGCTTCTGGCAGGGGAGGTACAGCCATAGAAGGAAACAGTCTGCGGCAGGTGATAGGTATGATAGAGGAAAGAAGGTTAGGAATATGAGTAACGATAAGCTGATTATTGGAGGACATGAGTTTCAGTCCCGTTTTATCTTAGGTTCGGGTAAATATTCGCTGAATCTGATTGAAGCGGCAGTCCGGGATGCCGGTGCTGAAATCATCACGCTGGCCGTGCGCCGTGCCAATACGAAGGAGCAGGAGAATATTTTGGATTTTATTCCCAAGGGAGTTACGCTGCTTCCGAATACCAGCGGCGCAAGAGATGCGAAGGAAGCCGTGCGCATTGCCAGACTGGCAAGGGAATTAGGCTGCGGCAATTTTATAAAAATCGAGATTATGCGGGATTCTAAATATTTGCTGCCCGATAATCAGGAAACCATTCGGGCCACGGAGATTTTGGCAAAGGAAGGCTTTGTGGTTATGCCTTATATGTATCCCGATCTGTATGCCGCCCGTGATCTGGTTAATGCAGGCGCTGCCACGATCATGCCGCTGGCTTCTCCCATCGGGACCAATAAGGGACTTGCCACCAGGGAGTTCATTCAGATTCTGGTGGATGAAATTGATTTGCCAATTATCGTGGATGCGGGCATCGGAAGGCCCTCTCAGGCCTGTGAGGCCATGGAGATGGGCGTGGCTGCAGTTATGGCTAATACGGCCCTGGCCACTGCCGGCGATATTCCCATGATGGCGTCCGCCTTCCGTAAGGCCATCGAAGCCGGAAGAGCAGCCTACCTTTCCGGTCTGGGCCGGGTTTTATCCAGAGGCGCCGAAGCCTCTGATCCGCTGACCGGTTTCCTCAGGGATTAAGGGGGATAGCAATGGAAAATCAATTTTTTGTGGATTCCGGACACTTGTCTGCCGAGGCGCTGCGAAAAAAGCATCGGCTGGAGGAAGATCCCTCATGCCGGAAAAACCACATGGAATACCAGGAAGGAATGGAACGAATTACATCCGATGTCTGTTCCCAGGTGATGCGTCACCGGGATAGCTACGATGCGTCCCGTTATACGGACAGAGATGTCAGAGCGGCCCTGGAACATGACAACTGTACCATCGAGGATTTGAAAGCATTGTTGTCTCCGGCGGCGGAGCCGTATTTAGAACAGATGGCGCGGCGCGCCAGGCAGGAAACCAGTAAGCATTTCGGCAATACGGTGTATTTGTTTACGCCCCTTTATATTACTAATTATTGTGAAAATTACTGTGTTTACTGCGGCTTTAACTGCTATAACCACATTAAACGAATGAAGCTTACGATGGAGCAAATGGAGCATGAGATGCAGGTTATCGCGAAAAGCGGTATGGAGGAAATCCTGATTCTCACGGGAGAAAGCCGGGGACAAAGCAGCGTGGAGTATATCGGCGAGGCCTGTAAACTGGCGAGAAAGTACTTCCGTATGGTGGGACTGGAAATCTATCCGGTAAATACGGATGCGTATCGTTATCTCCACGCGTGTGGCGCGGACTACGTAACCGTATTTCAGGAGACCTATGATACGGATGCGTATGAGCGGCTGCATTTGATGGGACATAAACGGGTATGGCCCTATCGTTTTGACGCCCAGGAGCGTGCGCTGATGGGCGGCATGCGGGGAGTGGCATGTTCCGCCCTGCTGGGGCTGTCCGATTTTCGAAAGGATGCGCTGGCCAGCGCTTTGCATGTATATTATCTCCAGAGAAAATATCCGCATGCGGAGATGTCGCTGTCCTGCCCGCGGCTTCGTCCGATCGTAAACAATGACCGCATCAATCCCCTGGATGTACACGAAAAGCAGCTTTGCCAGATTATCTGTGCATACCGGATTTTTCTTCCCTTTGTGGGAATTACCGTATCTTCCAGGGAAAGCGCCGCCTTTCGTAACGGCATTGTGAAAATTGCGGCTACAAAGATTTCCGCCGGTGTGTCCACGGGAATCGGAGATCATGAACGAAAGTATAAGGGAAAGGAGGCGGACGGCTTGCAGGAGAATGGGCCGAAAGAGGCGCAAGGGGACGGACAGACCGGCCAGCCGGGCGATAACCGGGGCGAGCAGGGCGATGAGCAGTTTGAAATTGACGATGACCGAAGCTTAAGCCAGATGTACCAGGATATCAGCGGCGAAGGCCTGCAGCCGGTTCTGAACGATTATCTCTATGTCTGAGAATGTGTTATGTGTCACCAATCGTAAGGCCTGTACGGAGGACTTTCTTCGGCGGATTGAAAAGATTGCAAAAGCAAATCCGGCCGCCATCCTGCTGTGGGAAAAGGATTTGCCGGAAGAATCCTACCAGGTATTGGCCGGAAAGGTTATGGAAATTTGCTATACATACGATACCCGCTGCATTCTCCATAATTTTCCGGGGGCGGCAAAACGGCTTGGGGCAGAAGCCCTTCATCTGCCTCTTCCGGTTCTTCGCACCTTGTCACAGGAGGAACGAAGTCAATTTTCCATACTGGGTGCTTCCTGTCATTCGACAACGGATGCCAGGGAAGCCGAACGTCTCGGATGCACCTATATTATGGCAGGGCATATCTTTGATACGGACTGTAAAAGAGGCCTGCCGGGACGGGGGCTTGCGTTTTTGAAAGAGGTGTGCGGATGTGTTTCTATCCCGGTTTATGCCATCGGCGGGATCAGTCCTTCGGCATACGGAGCCGTCCGGGCGGCCGGGGCAAAAGGAGCCTGTGTAATGAGCGGGATTATGGCCTGTGAAAATCCTGCCGCATATCTGGCAGAATTTCTGGATTGGAAAAGCAAAACGGAAGGAGGAACCCGATGAAATTTTCAAGGGATATGCTGCTTCTCTACGGAGTGACTGACCGGCACTGGGCAGGAAAACAGAGTCTGTATGAGCAGGTGGAGGAAGCGTTGATCGGCGGTGTGACCATGGTGCAGCTGCGGGAAAAGGAGCTGGACGGGGAAGCCTTTCTCCGGGAAGCTGTACAGATCTGTGAATTATGCCACCGTTATCACGTACCGCTGATCATCAACGATAATGTGGAGGTGGCCATAAAAAGCGGCGCCGACGGCGTGCATGTGGGAATCGAAGATACGCCGGTTGCCGAAATCCGCAAAAGGGCGGGCAGTCATTTCATCATCGGGGCAACGGCAAAAACCATAGAACAGGCCCGGGCCGCCATGCGCGCCGGTGCAGATTATCTTGGCGTGGGCGCAGTATTTCCTTCTCCCACAAAGGAGGCGGCTATTCGGATTACAATGCGGCAGCTAAGAGATATCTGCAGTTCGGTATCGATTCCGGCAGTAGCCATCGGCGGGATCACCCTTGCCAATGCAGAGCAATTGCAGGGCGGCGGTATGGCGGGTATCGCCGTGGTATCGGCGCTCTTTGGAGCGGAAAATATTCGGGAGGCTGCGGCAAAGCTGAAAGAAGCGGCGGAGAAGATTACGCGGACAAGGGAGTTCGTCTTAAAGACTGCTTTGTCCATTGCCGGAAGTGACTCAAGCGGAGGGGCCGGTATTCAGGCCGATCTGAAGACCATGATGGCAAATGGCGTATATGGTATGAGCGCCATAACGGCGCTGACAGCGCAAAATACAACTGGTGTCAGGGCCATCATGGAGGTTAGTCCTTCATTTCTGGCCCAGCAAATCGATGCCGTTTTTGAAGATATCCGGCCCGATGCCGTAAAAATCGGTATGGTTTCTTCGGATTTGCTGGCAGAAACCATAGCCGAAAGGTTAGCAGCCTACAGAGCCAACCATATCGTGGTTGATCCGGTTATGATAGCCACCAGCGGTTCCCGGCTGATCGATGAAGCCGCCATTTTGGTTTTAAAGGAGAAGCTCTTTTCGCTGGCAGAAGTGGTAACACCCAATATACCGGAGGCACAGGTATTGTCCCAAATTGTGATTGAGCGGGAAGAGGATATGATAAGGGCCGGCGAACGGATCAGTCAGACCTATGGCTGCGCCGTATTGATTAAGGGTGGTCATCAAATGCAGGATGCCAATGATCTGCTTTACCGGGATGGTACATATCGGTGGTTTCGGGGAAGACGGATTGATAACCCGAACACCCATGGAACAGGCTGCACGCTTTCCAGCGCCATCGCGGCAAATCTTGCAAAGGGTTATGATCTGGAAACTTCCGTGTGGCAGGCCAAAGAGTATATTTCCGGCGCACTGGCCGCCATGCTGAGCCTGGGAAGGGGAAGCGGCCCCCTTCATCACGCTTTTCAGAAAGGATAAGGAAATTATGATGAGAGATTATAAAACGCAGATGGAAGCGGCCAAAAGGGGTATCATCACGGAGGAAATGAAACGGGTGGCCCAAAAAGAATACCGCAGGGAAGAGGAGATTTGTGAACTGGTAGCTAAGGGGCAGGTGGTAATCTGTGCCAACCGCCTGCATAAATGTCTGGAACCCAATGGCGTAGGTTCCATGCTCAGAACTAAGATCAATGTCAATCTCGGAGTTTCCAGAGATTGCAAGGATTACGATATTGAGATGAAAAAAGTAATGGCGGCTGTCGATATGGGGGCGGAGGCCATTATGGATCTTTCCTCCCATGGAAATACACAACCCTTCCGTAAGAAATTGACCAGTGAATGCCCCGCCATGATCGGAACTGTGCCCATATATGACAGTGTCATTCACTATCAGAGAGATTTGGCCACCCTGACAGCCAAAGATTTTATCGATGTGGTCCGTCTTCATGCCGAAGACGGCGTGGATTTCGTGACGCTTCACTGCGGCATCACAAGAAAGACCATTGAGCAAATCAAAAGACATAAACGTAAAATGAATATTGTTTCCCGGGGCGGTTCTCTGGTATTTGCCTGGATGAGCATGACCGGAGAGGAGAATCCTTTCTATGAATATTTTGATGAGATACTGGATATCTGCCGGGAATATGACGTTACCATTTCGCTTGGAGATGCCTGTCGACCCGGTTGTCTGGCTGATGCCAGTGACGTGTGTCAGATTGAGGAATTGGTTCGGCTGGGCGAGCTGACAAAACGGGCGTGGGCGAAGGACGTGCAGGTTATGGTGGAAGGTCCGGGCCATGTGCCGCTGGATCAGATCGAGGCGAATATGAAGATGCAGCAGACGATTTGCATGGGCGCGCCTTTTTATGTATTGGGGCCGTTGGTTACCGATATTGCTCCCGGATACGACCATATTACTTCGGCCATCGGCGGCGCCGTTGCGGCATCGGCGGGAGCGGCCTTTCTCTGTTATGTGACCCCGGCAGAGCATCTGGCCCTCCCCAATGTGGAGGATGTAAAACAGGGGATTATAGCATCCAAGATTGCGGCCCATGCGGCGGATATTGCCAAGCATATTCCCCATGCAAGGGATATCGATGATCGGATGGCCGATGCCCGAAGAAATTTTGACTGGGAAAAACAGTGGGCTTGTTCCCTTGATCCCCAGACGGCAAAACGTATCCGCGAGGAACGGAGTCCTGAAATCGAGGAAAGCTGCTCCATGTGCGGCAAATTTTGTGCGGTGCGAAGCATGAATAAAGCCCTGAACGGTGAATATATCGATATCTTATAAATCAGGGACATTATGATAAAATCCAACACATAAACAGGATGCTGGATCAGGAGAATAGAAGTGGCAGCTTTTTGGCTGCCACTCTTTGATATCAGCTCACATTGATGTGACCATGGAAGTATATAATCACTTAGGTGATATGTCGAGAGTAGAAAACGAGATGGCCAGATTAGATGGTAAGGTGGTAAATTTCTGACACCAAAAAATTAAAAATTGGTGTCAAATTGGTGTCAAAACCACAAAAATGACGAATTTATGAGATTCAGGAACCCGCAAACCCGCATAAATAAAGGGTTTGCAAATTTCATACAAAAAATTAGCACTCACCTCTTGACTTTGTGGCGTGGATTTTATCTGGCTTCATAAAGTGCCGTAAGGGCCTATTTATGGGCATTTCACGGATTTTATGATTTTATCATGTTTTGTCTAAAATCGTCATTTTAAAAAAAAATGGTGTCAAAATTGGCGTCAAAAAACAAGCATTTTTAAACCACAATATAATCTATTTTAGTGTCTAATCATTTTTTCTCAGTGATTAAATAAATTAAAAAATTTATTTAACAGGAGAGGATATCGGTATGAATTTTACACATGATATTTTTAAGAAAGCAACTATTAAAGAAATTGCAGTTCATATGCTTTTGGATACTGCACCAGAGACGGATGAGAGAGACTGTCAGACCAGATTGGATGATGCTTATCGTGAGTTTGAAAATAATATTCATGGATTGAGTCTTTCCAAAAAAGAGATGAGTCTTTTGTTCGACTATGTGAATGCTTTATCCGGTGAAATGATAAACGTTTATATGGAAATTGGTCTGGAATCCGGAGTCTTATTGTCCATGGATTTTCTTCATAATATAGGAGGACTGCACACAGAAAATTATTTTCATACAATGTATGATATACTTTTTAAATCCATCTCCGATGCATTAAAACTTCTGCGAGATTCTCAATCTGTAGATATAGATATACAGAACGCAATAGCTACATTGGAAGCAGGACAAAAGCTTGCAAAAATGATATATTCGGTTTTGAGATTAACTGATACGGATATTTAAATATATTACTGTTATCCTGTCAGGAGCATAGGAATCATGATTGCCG
>CAYRTA010000113.1:0-7520 GCA_964427045.1 uncultured Hoministercoradaptatus sp.
CCTTAAATGTATGATCGTATTTCTTAGAAATCGTATCTTTTGTAGCAAACCACAGATCCTGCTTTGTATCCAGCGCAAAGGAGAAGCAGTTTCTCGCAAAGCTTTCAATCGAATCGTTCAGATTGTGCATACCCTGAGCAATACCAGGTCCCTTAAATTCCTGAACCAGTTCCCGCTGTTCACTTCCGTCGGAAGCAGTGTAGACCAGTTCCACTTTTCCAGGCCCCGGAATTATCATCTCCGTATTCTTATAAACATCGCCGTAAGCATGACGGGCAAGCGTAATTGGTTTCTTCCAGTTTCTAACACAAGGCTCTATACCTTTTACAACGATCGGCGCACGAAATACCGTACCGTCCAGAAGGGCCCGGATCGTTCCATTGGGACTCTTATACATTTCCTTCAGGCCATACTCTTTTACACGGGCAGCATTTGGCGTAATTGTCGCGCATTTTACGGCCACACCATATTTTTTCGTGGCATTCGCGGCATCTATGGTTACCTGATCTGCGGTTTCATTTCTGTGAACCAGTCCCAGATCGTAATACTCCGTTTTCAGATCAATATAAGGCGTAAGCAGTTCATCCTTAATCATCTGCCAGAGAATTCTGGTCATTTCATCTCCGTCCATCTCCACCAATGGAGTCAACATTTTAATTTTATCCATAATTTTCTCCTTTTCGCAAAGTCAGCCGTTTCCCAAGCAATATTACAAAACTTTTGACAAAAACTCTTTTAACCGCGGGTTCTTTGGATTTCCAAAAAATTCTGACGGCTCATTCTCTTCCTGAATGACCCCTTCATCAATGAAAAGAACTCTGGAAGCTACTTCCCTGGCAAATCCCATCTCGTGGGTAACAACTACCATCGTCATACCCGATTGTGCCAATTCTTTCATAATCTCTAAAACTTCGCCTACCATCTCCGGGTCCAAAGCCGAAGTAGGCTCATCAAAAAGCATGACATCCGGACTCATGGCAAGGGCGCGGGCAATGGCAATGCGCTGTTTTTGTCCGCCGGATAAACTATCCGGATAAGCCTCAGCCTTGTCCGGAAGTCCCACTCGGTTAAGCAGTTCATCTGCTCTCTGGAGGGCTTCTTCCTTCGACATCCCTTTCAGGCGGACAGGCGCCAGCATAATATTATCTCTGACTGTCATATGAGGAAAGAGATTAAACTGCTGAAATACCATACCAATTTTCTGTCTGTGAAGATCAATATTTACATTTTTATCCGTAATATCAATTCCTTCAAACAAAATCCTGCCGCCGGTGGGCCGTTCCAGCAGATTCAGAGAACGTAAAAAGGTAGATTTACCGGAACCCGACGGCCCGATGATGGCTACCACTTCTCCCCGGCGGATATCGGTGGTAATCCCATGCAGCACGTGATTGTCATCGAAGCTTTTCTGCAAATCCTGCACCTGCAAAATGATATCTTCTTTACCGGTCATTTTTACGCATCCTCCTTTCCACTTTACCCATAATATAGGTCAATATCATGACAAGAACCCAATAGAAAACCGCTGCCGAAATATAAGGAACAAATGCACTGTAAGTACGGCTTTGAACTAACTGTGCCGCTTTCGTAATATCGGTCATGCCGATATAACCGATAATGGCCGTTTCTTTCAGCAGAACAATCATCTCGTTAATCAAAGCCGGAAGAACGTTCTTAAACGCCTGGGGAATGATGATCAGCCACATCGTTGCAGCCGCGCTAAATCCCAGGCTGCGGCCCGCCTCAGTCTGCCCCTTATCCACTGACATGATACCGGAACGTACAATCTCCGCCACATAGGCGCCGGAGTTTATACCGAAAGCAAGTCCGCCAACAATAATCTCATTTAAATTAATAGACGCAAAAATTACAAAATTAAAAATCAATAACTGTACCACGCTCGGGGTGCCGCGGATAATACTTAAATATACTCTGCAAATGGCATTCAATATTTTTAATTTTCCCGTTTGCTCATGCATAGAACGGATAATTCCTATGGCAAATCCCAAAATCACACCGATGACCAGTGCCATCACGGTAATTAGCAACGTATGTTTCAAACCGGCCAGCCACCATTCGGAGGCCCCGTTATTTACAAAAAAACGTTCAAATTGATGTTGTAAATCCATTCTGCTGTTCTCCTTATGTTATCTTTGAAAAAGAATCTGCCGCAGCAGCTTATTATTTGGACCTTTAATGACATAAAGCTCCCGGAATCATAAGATTCCGGGAAGTTTGCTGTCAAGCACGCAAAAGGAAACTCCGGCGGAGGCTCCTTTTCGCCATATTTCATTACTTACGTACAATTACCACCTGAGACGCGTTTGCATAGGTATCCGTAAAGTCAACACTTTCCAGACGATCCTCCGTAACGGTCATACCAGCTGCGCCAAAATCTGCTTTGCCGCTGGCCACAGCAGCCAAAATGGATTCAAATGCCATATCATCAATCTGCAGTTCATAACCCATTTTATCGCACATTGCCTTTACGATATCCGGGTCAATGCCAACAATTGTCTCACCCTCTTTGTATTCCCAGGGTTCAAACTCCGCATTGGTAGCCATAATCAGGGTACCATTGGGATATTCGGTTCCTTCCGGTGTCTCATACTGATAGCTTCCGGCATTATCACCGATGTAATTTCCCATGATCAGATCCAGCGTGCCTTCTTCTTTCAGTTCGGCCAACGCTGCATTCATCTGTTCGGTCAGTTCGCTGCCCTTTTTCAGACACATGGCATACTGTTCTTCATCCCAGATGTTTTCAATAATCATCAAATCATCATTTGCTTCCACAAATTTCTCTGCCGGAAGAGAATCAATTACGACACAGTCGATTTTTCCGGATTTCAATGCCTGAACCGCATCTGCGCCCTTATTATAACGTTTCATCTGTGAATCATTATTAACAGCTTCAGAAGCGTAACTATCGCCTGTCGTTCCCGTCTGTACACCTATGGTCAGTTCTGCCAGATCATCTACGCTTTCTACTGTGATTGCTTCTGTTGTTTCCTCAGATTCCGCAGAACCACATGCAGTCATGGACATAACCATGACACCTGCAAGAGCCATTACAACTAATTTTTTCATACTTTACTCCTCCTGTTCTTTTGTAATGAATCATGATTTATCATAGCTGCTTCCATAAGAAGCAGTTACAACCTGGGTTCAAACAAAAAACCTATCCTGTCACCTTTAAATCCTGGCAACCCCACTTTCCCTGGCCGCTTTCGCAACAGCCTCTGCCACGGCTTTTCCTACCCGCGGGTCAAAAGCTTTCGGAATAATATACTCTTCATTCAATTCTTCATCAGAAATCAAATTTGCCAATGCCTGGGCAGCCGCCATTTTCATTTCCTCATTGATGTCTTTTGCACGTACATCAAAAGCACCGCGGAATACGCCAGGAAATGCCAGCACATTATTGATCTGGTTCGGATAATCGCTTCTTCCGGTAGACACTACCCGCGCGCCGCCAGCCTTAGCCTCTTCCGGGAAAATCTCCGGCGTCGGATTCGCACAGGCAAAAATAATCGCATCCCGATTCATGGTTTTTACCATTTCCGTAGTCACCTGTCCCGGAGCCGACACGCCAATAAATACATCGGCCCCTACCAGCATATCAGCCAGTTTTCCCTGTTTCTTCTCCCGGTTTGTCAGGGCTGCCATCTCTTCTTTGATCCAGTTCATGCCCTTTTCGCGGCCTTCGTAGATAGCACCTGTACGGTCACACATGATCACATTTTGAAATCCCGCTGATAACAATAATTTTACGATGGAAACAGCAGCCGCTCCGGCGCCGGAAGTCACAATTTTTACTTCCTCTTTTTTCTTTCCAACCACTTTCAGGGCATTCAAAAGACCGGCCAGCGTAATGATAGCTGTTCCATGCTGGTCATCATGAAAAATCGGGATATCACATTTTTCTTTCAATTTTCTCTCAATTTCAAAACACCGCGGCGCGGAAATATCCTCCAGATTGATTCCGCCGAAAGAGCCGGAAAGCAAATATACGGTGTTCACAAATTCATCCACATCCTTGGTTTTGATGCACAGCGGAAAAGCATCCACATCACCGAAGGCTTTAAATAAAACACATTTTCCTTCCATAACCGGCATACCAGCTTCGGGACCAATATCACCCAGGCCCAGAACAGCACTGCCGTCCGTAATAACCGCACACATATTGTGGCGTCTCGTCAATTCATAACTTTTCTCAATATCTTTCTGTATTTCCAGACAAGGCTGCGCGACACCGGGCGTATAGGCCAATGACAGATCGTCCTTACTGGCAACCGGAGCACGATTGACAATTTCAATCTTGCCCGCCCACTCCTTATGCAGCCTTAATGATTCTTTTGCGTAATCCATGACAATTACCTCCTTTTCGTTCCTTTATGATTCAAATGGAAAATGAAATTGGGTCAGTCCCAGCTCATCACGCAGCTGCAAAAACTCTTTTTGCACAGCCTCTGTCACCGGAACCCCCTTGTCTTTTCTCTCCATCCAAACATCATACTCTTTTTCACCGGCCGTGTAAATACGTTCCTGCCCCGGAGCTTTCTCCGATGCGCGCAATTCGCGTAAAATATCACCTGCGGTTTTCTTAAAAGCTTCGGCTCCCATAAATGCTTCCGTATCAATGACAATAAAGAAATGGCCCAAATGATACGGACGAATCTTGCCATCTTCATCCTTTCCTTCCAGGTCTCTGAGGAAGATACCGGACTGAAGGGCCGCACATAAAATTTCCACCACCGTAGCATAACCGTAGCCCTTATAACCGCCCAGCGTTTCTCCGATACCGCCAAGAGGCGCCAGCGCCGCCTGCTTACTGCGGATTGCTTTTAAAATTTCCGCGCTGTCTGTCATGGGCTGCCCGTCTCTGCCGATAACCATACCGGCTGGCGTATCATGACCGATTCTCGCATAGTATTCAATCTTTCCGTTTTGCGTAATAGAAGTTGCGCAATCCAGCGTAAAGGGGAAGGGCTCATCCGTGGGCATACTGAAAGTCAGCGGATTTGTACCCAGCATATTTTCCACACCGAAGGTAGGCGCAATGGACGGACGGGCATTGGTACCTGTAATACCTATCATATTTTCTTTAGCCGCCAGCGTCGTCCAATAACCGGCAATTCCGTAATGGGAAGAATTGGTCACCGCGGCCATACCCATACCATATTTACGGGCCTTCTCGATACACCGATCCATCGCATACTTGGAAACCACCATACCCATACCGTCATTGGCATCCAAAACAAGCGTTGTCGGGGTTTCCCGGAGGGTATCGATCTTCGTTACCGGATTTAATATTCCAGAACGTATCCGGTCTACATAGATTGGTTTAAAACGATTGCAGCCATGGCTTTCGATTCCTCTGCGGTCACTTTCCAAAAGCACGTCGGAACAAAGTCTGGCATCTGCCTCAGGAAGTCCCAGCTTTACAAAAGCTGCCGTCATAAAATCATCCACCAACTGCCAGGGAACATAAGGTCTTGTCTCCTGATTCATAAATACTTCCTCCCTTCCACTACTACAATATATTTATGGTTAATATCCTTACAGCCAGTAAGGAATTATCCATCTTGTTGCCTGATTCACAAATTCAGTATACGAAAAATATCGATTCTATTTTATCACTATCCTACGATTCTGCAACACGAATAATGGCGGAAATCTCACGTACAATGGACATTCCCTTAAATACGGCCAGCGAATCTTTCAAATGCCGCTCCCGGACCATATCCGTGATTAATACAATTTCTGCCAGTTCGCCTTTCTTCCGTCTCTGGATCACCTGGGCCAGACTGACACAGTTATTCCCGAATACACTAGCTATATTGGCCAGCACGCCATGGCGGTCTTCTACCTGCATACGGATGAAATACCGGCTGTAAATATCATCAATTTTCTTAATGGGAAGATCTTTATAACACGTACATCCGATTCTTCCGCAGCAGTGATACCGGATATTTCTCACCACATCCATAACATCTCCCACTACTGCACTGGCGGTGGGCAATTCACCTGCGCCCCGGCCATAAAACATGGCATCCTGTACCGCATCTCCCTGAACGAATACGGCATTGTAAGAATCATTTACGGAGGCCAGCGCATGATTACTGTCGATCAACATCGGATGTACCCGGACTTCCACGCCGTCTTCCGTATTGCGGGCCACTCCTAACAATTTAATCACACAGCCCATCTCCTGAGCAAACCGGATATCTGTGGCGGAAATTTTAGAAATACCTTCTGTATATACATCATCAAACGTAACACGGGAATTGAAGGCCACACTAGCCAGAATGGCCACCTTGCGGGCTGCATCCAGACCCTCCACATCCGCCGTAGGATCACTCTCAGCATATCCCAAATCCTGGGCAAGTTTCAGGGCATCAGCAAACTCCATTCCTTCCTGCGTCATTTTCGTCAATATAAAATTCGTCGTACCATTTACGATACCCATCACTCTCGTAATATGATTGCCTGCCAGACACTGCTTTAAAGGACGAATGATAGGAATGCCGCCGGCCACAGCCGCCTCATAAAGGAAATCTACGCCATGTTCTCTGGCCGTATCCATCAAAATTCTGCCCTCTGCGGCAATCAGATCTTTATTGGCAGAAACTACACTTTTTCCCGCCCGCAAAGCTTCCAGGATATACGTCTTCGCCGGTTCCATGCCGCCAATCAATTCAATTACAATTTTGATCTCCGGATCATTTAAAATATCATTCCACGAATTCGTCAAGACAGACGGGTCATCCACTTTCTGTTCGGCCTTCTTAATATTTCTGACCAAAACCTTTTTGATTTGAACAGGAACGCCTAATTTATGAACCATTTCCGGTTCCTGCATTTTCATAACCTTATAAACGCCGCCCCCAACAGTACCCAGTCCCAGAAGTGCCACATTGATGCATTCCTTTTCCATCTTTTTCCTCCATCATCTATGCAAAATATTCATCTTTTTCCATTCATTTATGAATAATACCTCAAAAAATAACACACTTTATGCGCATTGTAACACAAAAAAAATAACCTGGCAACAAACAATATGGAGTAATTTCCCGTGAAACAAAAAAGAAGCCGGCGCAGCATATAAGCCGCGCCGGCCTGCTAAAATATCTTTTATTTGTAATTTACGATCTGACCGAACTCTTCTTTCAAAGAAGCGCCGCCAACCAGTCCGCCATCAATGTCTGCCTGAGCAAACAGATCGGCTGCTGTCTTAGCGTTTACAGATCCGCCATACTGAATACGGATAGCTGCGGCAGTAGCGTCATCATAAATCTCAGCAATGGTTTCACGGATTTTTCCGCATACTTCCTGTGCCTGCTCTGTCGTAGCTGTCTTTCCGGTACCGATAGCCCAGATTGGCTCATAAGCGATAACCGCTTCTTTCGCCTGATCTGCAGTCAGTCCCAGGAAACCAACCTTAACCTGCTGACGGATAAAGTCCATCGTTACGCCCTGTTCTCTCTGTTCCAGAGATTCTCCGCAGCACATAATAG
>CAYRTA010000114.1:0-7408 GCA_964427045.1 uncultured Hoministercoradaptatus sp.
CTCCTCCATACAATTTTGTTTCAGGAATTCACACCAAGCCAAAGCTGACTGCCAATGCCTGATCCACGGCCAGCAGTTCTGATGGCTCCAGCCTGCCTATGTATTCCCTCAGCCTGGAACGGTCAATGGTCCGCACCTGCTCCAATAAAACAATGGAATCCCTCCGAAGATTTCGGCCACCAATAAGTTGCACATGGGTAGGCAGGGAATGCTTGGAATCCCTGCTGGTAATCGCTGCTACGATAACTGTAGGACTGTAGCGGTTGCCAACATCATTCTGAATAATCAAAACCGGACGGATGCCGCCCTGCTCTGAGCCTACCACCGGAGTAAGATCCGCATAGTAGATCTCTCCCTTTTTGATCTGCATACTGTAAGCCTCCTTTTCCTTTTTCTATTTTCATGCCACAAGGACAGCGGCAGACACCACCTGGATCTCTGCCGCCGTAGTTTCTAACATGAAATTTTCTTGTTCTTCATTTTCGTCTGCTCCTATTCGACACTACTTCCCGGAGCCGGAGCGCCTGGAACGCTCCATGGGCAACAGGCACAGACCGGCGCCGGTTTACGCCGTCATGGGTCTAACCCCTCCGAGGATCTCTCCGAGCCGCCCTCATTGCGTGATCCCTTTCGGGGCTGTGACTGGACGGAAGTATCATGGTAGGCTGTTCATGTCATGGCGGTGCGGCCCACCGCAGGCCGCTTTCGGACGGATATTTGCCGCTTTGCACCTTCGATGCTATCGTTTTTTACAGGCACTTATGCCTCCTGCAGGTGGTCCTGGCGTATCCTCCATGCCGCTTTTCCTTTCGGGTTGAACAGCTAAGGTATCTGTACTGCTGGATATGACTGCCGCGTACACAGTGTTTTTCAAAGAACAGCAGAGGGGAAAATATACCCTCTCACTTACTTCCACGTTGGCAGACATATTTGACAACCTGAAAATCAAAATTTCTTTAAATTTTTTTCATCAGTTCTCTCAGCTTGTCCAAAACCCGTTGGCGGCGTTTATTGATCGCATTCTGTGACAAATTCAACTGTGCTGCCAGTTCTCGTTCCGTCCGCTCCTGAAAATAAAGCTGTTCCATCAGATACCGTTCATCATCAGAGAGAAGGGAAAGGGCTTTATGTAACTGTCGGATTTCAATATTCCGTATCGCCAGCTCCTCAGCGCTGACAGAATCTTCACAAAACTGCACATCCTGCTCCAACAGTCGTTCATACGAGTCCTCACGGCTGGGAATGACTGTGACCGTCTGCCCCTCCTGATCCACTATCGTGCGCTCCATTTTCAAATCGTACTCCTGATACTGCATTTTTCTTTCTGTTGTTTTTAAAACAGCGATGATTTCCTCGCTGGCCCCCGGATACAGTTTTCTGAAATCCGGAATCCGATATGGCTTTGCCATAGGCTTGTCCTCCTTAATTTTCGTTGGTTTGCGAAAACGAAGGACAAGCGGCGGACCGTGAATCCAAACAAGGAATTTTCTACAAGTAGAAACCACAAGATTTTCAAAAACAAAACAAATAAAAGCGCCCATACCTGGCGTAAGCCTTGTATAGACGCTCAATTCATATTTATTCTGTTCTAAAAGTTCACTTATAGGTTCACTGCCACCCTCTTGGGAAGCTGCGCTTTTTTTCGCTGACTACCATATTCTTTCTCAGAACATTTACAACTGATAATATGGCAGTGCTTCATGATAATAGCTGTGCAGCAATTGACCAATCAAAAAGCCTCCTTTCAAGTCAACGAAACCTGAAAGAAGGCAACTTTATAATATCCATCAAGTACTCGTTTTTTTTGATGGATACCGATCCTATCCCGTCTTTATCTACTATCGTAGTCCCAATATCTAACAGCAACCTAACAAAAGAATAAACTTTTTCTAAACCAAAACTGCCAAAAGCAAACTGGCAGGTTCCCAAACGGAACCTGCCAGCCCTTAGGAGGATATGCATTCAGTTTTAATTAAAGCGTGTAGATTTCCCTGTATGAAATCTCCGGTAATCTGTCGCCTTGTGTTACTTCACCAATCCTTTCTCTGTCAGAGTTTACATAATAAATTGTTCCATTATCATATTCATAGCGGTATTCTCCGTCAACGCGATACACCCTGTTACGGTCCTGGACTCTGCCAGCCTCATTTACCAGATACAACCGGTCGCCTACTTCAAATACCTGCATGTCTTCTCCGTCTTCGGCCTCTACCAATTTGCCATTATAATACAGGTAGCCATTTCTCTCGCCGGTGTATCCGCCTCCCCGGTTCGTTCCGGATCCATTAAAATAATAAGTGCCGCGCTCACCGTCTTCGTCATAGACATTGGTCTGGCGCTCTCGCTTCATTGCTCCGTCGGAATCGTCCGCTCCGAAATACGCACTCATAATCGTGTCGCCGAAATCATCATTTACACGGAATCCCAAAAGCCCACTCTGCATACGGCCATACTCGTCAAAGAAATAATACTGTCCATTGACTCTTTTTGTAGCGGCTGCCAGGCTTTCTGCCTGATCACTTAAATATGCCGGAACGCCATCGCTGTCAAAATAATACCAACTGCCGTCTCCGTCATTATCACGATACTGGGCATTGCTGGAGGTTGCGATGCTGAAACTAAAATCATTACCATCATCATCTTCTTCATCCGGGTCGTCAATCAGATATCTCCAGCCAGTCGCCATCTGACCCTCATCTGGTCCGCCGAAATATTTTAAAGTACTGATTCCTGTCGGATCACCATCCTCTCTCTCCGCTACGGCAACCCAGCCGGTTGCCATGACTCCGTTTTCATCAAAATAGTAACGGCTGCCATTGATTCTCCGGCTGGCATAGGCATTGCTGTCAGAGGCTCTTACTGCACGGCCATTTTCCTGGAAATAGAACCACTTTCCCATCTCACCGCTGGAAACAATTGCAGAAACCTCACCTTCCTCCGGTGCATCTTCATCGTCCATCTCCAGGGCTAACCAGCCCGTTTTCATCGCTCCGTCATTTTCATCTCCCAGATAATAAAGATTTTCATCCAGGTTCAACCAGCCATATTGCATTGTGCCGTCGGAATCAAAATGGTATCTCTGATTGTTAATTGTCCGCCACCCTTCGGTTACGGCGCGTCCATTTGCCTCCAGATAAAACCATCCGCCATCAGAATTGGGAGCATCATAGGTGCCTTCCTCTGAATAAATCCACTGGTTTGTAAGTCGTACACCATCCGCATTCACATAATAGGTGCCGTCAACCCATTGATCGGTCGCCATAATGCCGTTGGAATCCAAATAGAAGTAAAACTCTCCAGACTGGCGCCATGCATCGGTCACCCGGTTGCCTGCACTATCCGTAAAAATCCAGTCATCTCCAACTTGTTCCCATCCGGCGGCAAAAGCGCTCATAGAGGCGCCCGCTGCCAATACTGCTGCGGTAGCAAGGACAGAGGCCATCTTTGTTTTTCTTTTCATGAAATGTTGTCATCTCCTTTTGTAATCACTTGCTTTTGTTTTCTTTGGAACAAGCTATATTATAGGAACTGCTGTTAAACCTGAGATAACAAATGGATAAACGATATCTAAACGCCCTTTACGTTTTTCTTACAGGCAATCCTACACCTTCAGCCGATAACCGGCGCCCCAGACCGTCTCAATAATCTGGGGCGCAGAAGGATCACGTTCCACTTTCTCCCGCAGTCGATTGATATGTACGGTTACCGTTGACGTATCTCCTAGTGAATCCATTCCCCAGATCCTGTCGTATAACTGATTTTTGGAAAATACAATATTGGGATTCTCGGCAAAAAACAGAAGCAGTTCAAACTCCCGGTTCGTCAGAGAAACTTCCCCATCATCCAGAAGAACCCTTCGCTCTTTTGGGAAAATGGTCAGCCACTTTATGATAATCGACCGTTCTTTGACCTTTTCCCTATACTCTAAAAGCCTCTCATGGATCTGAATATGGGAACGCACCCTGGCTACCAATTCTGCAGGACTAAATGGTTTTACCAGATAATCATCTGCCCCCAGGCCTAAGCCCCGAATTTTGTCCACATCCTCTTTTCTTGCTGTTACCATAATAATGGGCAAGTGCATTTCCCTACGGATTTCCCGGCAAATATCAAAACCACTCTTCCCCGGCAGCATCACGTCTAATAATAAGGCGTCATAGTTGCCTTTTAATACTTTTTCTACGGTTGCGGTTCCATTTAAGTCAACTTCCACTTCAAACCCGCTGGCTTCCAGATAGTCGCGTTCCAGTTCCGCAATCAATTCATCATCTTCCACGACTAATATCCTGTTCACTCCATCCTCCTCCTTTCGTTTACCATTGGCAGTTTTATAATCACAGACAGGCCTTGCCTGTTCTCTGCATAAACTTCCCCGCCATGTCCTGCAATAATCTCCCTTACAACGGCGAGACCAATCCCACTGCCCTTTTCCGTATGGCTTCTGGCATTATCCGCACGGTAAAATGTATCAAAAATGCGTTCCAGGCTGTCTTTTGGCACTCCAGGCCCATCATCCTGAAAAATAATTTTAACCCAGGTGGCTTTCATTTCCTTTTTCAAGCTGATATGGACAGATGATTCCATCCGTTCCCGATAGCGAACCGTATTGGTAAACAGGTTATCCACAACCCGTTTCATTTCACCACCATCAAAATATACCGGATACGGCTCATCTTCTGCACGAAGGGTTACATGCACCCCATTGTTTTTTGCTTCTTCCTTATATTCACACAGGTATTGCTCAAAAAAAACCTTCAAATCTCCGTATTCCATATTGTATTTCACACCTTTGCTGTCCAGCCGGTTATATTCCGAAAGGCTGTCTACCAGCCGCTCCAAATCTCTGGTTCTGGTTTGGATCGCATATAAATATCGTTTTCTTTTCGCCGGAGTATCCGCAATCCCATCAAGAAGGCCGTCCAGATAACCTCCGATAGAGGTCAGCGGTGTACGCAGGTCATGGGAGACCCCTATGATCATCTCCCTCCTCCTCTGCTCATTCTCCAGTCTCTGCTCCACGGATTCTTTTAAATATTTCCGCATTTCTTCAAAATCTCGGACCACCTCGCCGAACTCATCATTCCGTTCGTAAACCAGGACTTCATCCAGGCTACCGTCCCGGATTTTTCGGGTTCCTTGGCTTAACCTCTTTAATGGAATTAAAACGCTTCGTGATAACCAACAGGATAAAACCCAGTTCAGCAGGACAGTCAGAACAAAGAACAGAGCGATAAAAATAAACACATACTTCATGATATAGGTCTGAAGATAGGATTCTGCCTGCCTTCCGCTCTTTCCGCTATTGACTGCTATAATTGAAAATTCTTTTGTATCATGATAAAAGGTATTTTTTATCACGGAAACATTTTCTGCACTGGCCGTTATCGTCTTTGCAGTATGAAGTGCTTCTCCTGCCGTACCTCTTGCAGCCTCCATATCCTCTTCTGAAATATTGGAGTACAAAAGGTTCCCATTTTTCTTTACCAGAATATAGTATCCCATATTGGACAGTTTCTTTTCTAAATGATACATCGCATCACTTTGCATGATGGCTTCCCCGTCCTTTTTCACACCCTGCTCTCCCCAGTTATTTTCCCAAAGTTCCTGCTGATAGGTATAAATCAGGCTCTGAGCCGACTGGATTCCGTTTTCATCCTTATACATCATTTCCAGCGAATACCAGTAGCTGCCCAAAGACGTCTGTAAACCGACTATGACCACCAGGATAGATATAAAAAGCGGAAGAAAAACCATCAGCACATTGGATATCCTTATCTTTTTCTTAATTGTCATAGTTTGCTTTCTCTACGCTGTACCGAAGCCAGATCCCGTTTTCCTTAATTCTTCCGACTTCCTCCAACTTGAATTCTGCCGGCATGGAAAACGGGATGAGATCCGAACGTTCAAATACCGAAGCGCCTTCCTTTTCTCCATCTGCTGCTGGCGCCAGTATCAGGCTCAGCTCATCTACAACACCAGCCTGAAGAAAACTCCAGTTTACGATTCCGCCTCCACAGACAGCCAGTATACGGATTCCAAATAACTGATACAATTTTTCTGATGCAAGTTTGCAATCCAGAGAATCTGTTCCAGCTATAATATATGAGACATTCCGCGCTCTCAAATACGCACGGTAAATCATCGATGTCCGCTCTGTCAGGATTTCAATCACATGAGCTTTTTCTTTTCCTCCCGCCAGAAAAATGCCGGAATCCCAACAAATCTCCCCACCTGTGTCAACGGATACATAATAAAGCGATGCCGATGTTCCGGCAACATAGTCTCCCGTCGGAACTTGCTGTGTTTTCACAGGTGAATCCGGCTTTCGGTTTCCGGTAAATTCCTTGGTTGTAGTAGTTCCATAAAGCCAAGCGTCCGCACCAAATCCCTTTCTAAGCTTTGCATACTCCTGAACGATTGCCTGGGCTGCTTCGGTACCCATAAATGAACCTGAAATTTTCCCATTTAAAGAACTTAATACATGACAAATTGTATACGGTCTGTTCATCTGTGTTTCATCACTCCTTATCTTTACTGAATTGCTGCCATGATTTTTCATTATCCCTTACTTCGATAACAAGGGCCTAACGAAAAAATAAACAAACAATAAACTTTTTGCATTTTGCAAAGAACCGGGCCAGCAAAATCCACCGGTCCGGTTCTTTTTATTCTTAGTATCCAAGTCCTGTCAGCCATTCCTCCACCCCCGGAAGATGCTGAATCCATGCTGTTTCTGGAAACCGTATATCCATTAGCAATAACTTCAGCCTCTGGCTGTAATTCCTGAATTGTCTCAATAGTCCGGGAAAACTGGCTCCCACCATGACTGTTAAAAGGAATCACTGTTTTTCCGCTCAAATCATATTCCTCTAAAAATGTGTAAAGGGGCATGGGCATATACTTCTGTTGTTACAGAATCTCCACGCTCTTTCCCATTGCTGCAGGCTGTCATAGCCAGCAACAAAAGAAACGGCCAAAAGGACACTTTTATTTTTTCATCCATCTATTCTCCGTTACTTCCAAATGTTGTCTGCAATTCCTAATTCAGGTTTAAATCATTCACCCAGTTTCTTAAATTCCCAGCATCGCGTGCCACGCTGCCGCGTTCCACAGTGTAACCATTTCTCAGTACATTGGCTCCTGGCTCCAGGCCCTCGATAACGCTGATGGTTCCCGAAAAACCGCTGCCGCCATGGCTGGAAAATGGGATCACAGTCTTACCGCTGAAATCGTACTCATCAAAAAAGGAATAGAGGGCCATTGGCATCTCACCCCACCAGATCGGATATCCTATGAAGATCACATCGTAATCTTCCAACTTATCAATATGGGTGGATAATGCCGGACGGTAATTCTCATCCAACTCCCTGGATGCCTGGTCCACCAATGGATCATGAAGCCCTGGATA
>CAYRTA010000115.1:0-7367 GCA_964427045.1 uncultured Hoministercoradaptatus sp.
GGGGGGATTTATCTGGGCCTGCAAGAATTACGATGGAGATGTCATGAGCGATATGGTATCTTCCGCCTTTGGCTCTCTGGCCATGATGACCTCCGTATTGGTATCACCGCATGGTTACTATGAGTATGAAGCTGCTCATGGTACGGTACAGAGACATTATTATAAACATCTGAATGGAGAGGAAACGTCCACAAACTCCGTGGCTACCATTTTCGCGTGGACCGGCGCCCTGAGAAAACGTGGAGAGTTGGATCAGATTCCGGAACTGGCAGCTTTTGCCGATCGGTTGGAGAAGGCAACGATTGCCACCATCGAATCCGGAAAGATGACCAAAGATCTGGCACTGATTACAAGTCTTGAACAGCCAACCGTATTAAACAGTGAAGGCTTTATTAAGGCTATCCGGGAGACCATGGATCGGGGAGCAGTATGAAGAAGCGGGAAACATACTATGAAAGATACATAAAGAGGGGCATGGATGTGATCTTATCTGCTTTGGGTTTGATCTGCCTTTCCTGGCTGTTCCTGCTTTTGATTATTTTAATAAAATTAGATGATCCTGGTCCGGCAATTTTTACCCAGAAGCGTGTGGGGAAAAATAAAACCTATTTTAAGCTCCATAAGTTTCGTTCCATGAAAATGGCGGCACCTCATGATACTCCCACGCATCTGCTGGAAAATCCGGATCAGTATATTACCAGAATGGGGCACTTCCTTCGAAAAAGTTCATTGGACGAATTGCCTCAGATTTGGGATATTTTTATAGGTAATATGAGTATTGTGGGGCCGCGGCCGGCGCTTTGGAATCAATATGATCTGATTGCCGCCCGCGACCGTTACGGGGCCAATGATGTCCGGCCGGGTTTGGCCGGCTGGGCACAGATCAATGGCCGGGATGAATTGGAAATAAAAGAAAAAGCCCGTTTGGACGGAGTTTATGTCAGATGGCTGCGAAGAAACAGCTTATCAGGGCTTTGTTTTGATCTTTACTGTTTTATAAATACCATTGCCAGTGTGGCTAAGCATGAGGGCGTTGTGGAAGGCGGTACAGGCGCCATCCTAAAAAGGAGAAGGAGGCAAGGATAGATGGATAGTGTATATATGATTTTTCGCGACCTTGCTATTATTATTGTGGCCGCAAAATTATGTGGAATTTTGGCTGCGAAACTGAGAGCGCCGCAAGTCGTAGGGGAGATCATTGCTGGTTTATTGATCGGCCCCAGTGTGCTGGGATTTGTGGGAGAATCTGATTTTTTGGTTGAGATGGCGGAAATCGGCGTGGTTTTGCTGATGTTTTTTGCCGGATTGGAGACCAATCTTAAGGATTTGAAAAAGACAGGAATCAAATCTCTGCTGATTGCTGTTTTTGGCGTTGCGGTTCCACTGGCCGGCGGCGCAGTGCTGTATTTCCTTTATTATGGTATGCCGCCCGTAGGATCCGATCAGTTTTATACCGGGATTTTTACCGGTGTGATTATGACTGCCACTTCTGTGAGTATCACGGTGGCGACTTTACAGGAATTGGGAAAATTGAAAGATCCGCTGGGAACGACCATTATGGGCGCGGCTATCATTGATGACGTTATCGGTATCGTAGTGCTGACTTTGGTTATCGGATTTAAGAATCCGGAAGTATCGGCACTGGATGTGCTGAAAAACACAGGTCTGTTTTTTGTACTGGCGGTTTTATTAGGCGTCGGCGGCTATACGGTATTTAAATGGCTGGATGATAAGTTCCCCCATACCAGACGTATTCCGATTTTCGGCCTGGTTCTGTGTCTGTCTCTTGCCTATATTGCGGAGACCTATTTCGGTATTGCGGATATCACCGGCGCCTATGTGGCAGGTATTATTCTCTGTAATATCAAAGATTCGGAGTCCATAGCCCGGAAGATTGATATCAGTTCTTATATGTTTTTTGCGCCTGTGTTTTTTGCTAGCATCGGTATCAAGACTTCTCTGAAAGCAGTCAACCCTTCGCTGCTGATTTTTTCCGTGCTGTTTGTGATTGTGGCGCTGATTGGAAAGATCATCGGCTGCGGCGCCATTGCCCGCGTCATGGGAATCCGTGGATACGATGTGCTGAAAGTTGGCGTAGGTATGATGACCCGCGGTGAAGTGGCGCTGATTGTTATGCAAAAAGGCATCGATGTGGGAATGATTGATCCCAATTATTCGACGCCGGTTATTTTATTGATTATTACTTCATCAATTGTCACACCAATTATTTTGAAGTTATTATATGCAAAAGACGCACCTGTAAAAGAAATGGCCTGATCATTTCCGGGGCGCAAGAAAGAAAGGAATATGGATGATCATGAAAAAAGTAGTAAAATTTGGAGGCAGTTCGCTGGCCAGTGCTCAGCAGTTTAAAAAAGTAGGCGATATCATTCATGCGGATGAGGGACGCCGTTATGTGGTGCCGTCCGCTCCCGGAAAACGCTATGCAAATGATATTAAAGTAACAGATATGCTGTATGATTGTTATCAGGCAGCGGAGGAAGGAAAAGATATTTCCAGGAAGATTGACCGCATTCATGACCGTTATCAGGAGATCATTGACGGTCTGGGTCTGTCGCTTTCTTTGGATGAAGAGTTTTCCGAGATTGCTGAAAACTTTAGAAAACAGGCAGGAAGCGATTATGCCGCTTCCCGTGGTGAGTTTTTGAATGGCAAAATTATGGCCTGTTATCTGGGGTACGAATTTGTTGATCCGGCGGAATGTGTTTACTTTGGCGAGGACGGCAATCTGGATGCGGAAAAGACCAACCAGAGATTAGGCAGCCGTCTGCAAGATGTGGAACGTGCGGTTATTCCCGGTTTCTATGGTTCCAATTATGACGGCAGTATCAAAACATTTTCCCGCGGGGGTTCGGATGTGACCGGCTCCATCGTAGCGAAAGCCGTTCATGCGGATATTTATGAGAACTGGACGGATGTGTCCGGCTTTTTGGTAACGGATCCGCGAATTGTGGATGAACCGAGAACGATCTCTACGATTACGTATACGGAACTTCGGGAACTGGCCTATATGGGAGCTTCCGTTCTTCATGAGGATGCCATCTTCCCGCTTCGTCAGGAAGGAATCCCCATTAATATTCGTAACACCAACCGTCCGCTGGATAAGGGAACCATGATTGTGGAAAGTACCTGTAACAAACCGGCTTATACAATCACCGGTATTGCCGGAAAGAAAGGATTTGCTTCCATTACCATTGAAAAAGATATGATGAATTCGGAAATTGGTTTTGGGAGAAAAGTGCTGCAGGTGTTTGAAGAAAACGGCCTTTCTTTTGAACATATGCCCTCCGGTATCGATACGATGACACTCTATGTACATCAGAGTGAATTCGAGGAGAAGGAGCAGAATGTGATCGCGGGACTTCACCGTGCCGTACACCCGGATTCGATTGAATTGGAATCCGATTTGGCACTGATTGCGGTGGTAGGACGCGGTATGAAAAATAACAGAGGAACTGCGGGCCGTATTTTCGCGGCGCTGGCCCATAGTCATGTTAATGTAAAAATGATTGACCAGGGTTCCAGTGAACTGAATATCATTATCGGTGTGGAAAATCGTGATTTTGAGACAGCTATTCGTTCCATCTATGATATTTTTGTGCTTTCCAGGATTTGATTAAATCTTTGATTGGAACGACGTGTCGTTGACATCTATTTTCCCCCTGTGCTATAATATGAAATGAATTTGCAAAGATTTTGTAACAAATGCAGTAAAATTGCTGATTTTTGACAGCGGATTTTTGTTTTGACATTATTCGAGGCTGGGAGGAACAGAGATTACTATGAAACAAATAAAAAAAGGTGTACTGACAGGCATTGTTCTAAGCTGCATACTGATGATGACAGGCTGCTCTCTGAAAGAGACGCTTTCCATTTTTTCCGGAAAGGAAAAAGAGGCGGAGGAAGAAACCACAACAACTTTAGATGGATATGAACTGGATGACAGTGTGGAGAAGCCGACTATTACCAGTGAAATGGGTGATGCGGTTACGTATTATCTGCAGCAGACGGCGGAAACCATTACTGTGGAAGCTGCGGTCAGCGACGGCGGGACACTTTCTTATCAGTGGTATCGAAACAATGTGGATTCCAATGGCGGCGGAACAGTCATAGAGGGGCAGACATCTCCATCCTTTACACCGCCTACGGATACAGCGGGAACCGTATATTATTATGTGGTGGTAACCAATACGATTGGAAAAGGAATTCAGATGACCACCAGCAGCACAAAATGTATTACTGTCAGAGAGACGACAGAACCGAATCCGGAAGAGGGCAGTTTTGTTGATACGGAAGCCGGCAGGACATTCGTATTTGCGGATGGAACCAATGCCGTAAGCCGATGGCTCAGTTATCAGGGACAGACCTATTGTCTGAATGAGAATGGTGTGATACGTACGGGTTGGTATCAGGAAGGGGATAATATCTATTGCTTTGACGAAAACGGAGCGCTTCGCGTTGGCTGGTACCAGGAAGGTGAGTCTAAGTACATGTTTGATCCAAACGGCGTGCGGGTAAGCGGCTGGTATCAGGAGGGCGATAATATGTATAATTTCGATGAAAATGGTATTATGCGCCATGACACCTGGTATCAGGAGGACGAACGGATTTACTATTTCGGCAGTGATGGTATCATGCTGAGAAATGCGGATGTGGACGGACATCATCTGGGTCCGGACGGTATTTGTCAGTACTAATAGAAAAAAGGAATCTCCTTTTGGAGGTTTGCCGCCGGCGGCGGATCGCTAAGCGGACAGGATATGTCCGCTTAGTTTTGGCATAGGCAATTTTGCGGCTTTCCTGTATTTGTGAAAGCAGACAGTAAAAATAGAAGAGGAAATAAGGTATGAGTGAACAGATCAAAGTGGCGGTAGACGCAATGGGTGGGGATTATGCACCGGAAGAACCGGTCAAAGGCGCGGTAGACGCGCTGAATGCCAGGGAAGAACTTTTTGTATACCTGGTTGGACAGGAAGAAGTGGTCAGAAAAGAACTGGATAAGTATGCATATCCGGCTGACCGCGTGGAGATTGTAGATGCCAGAGAGATAATTGAGACCGGTGAACCGCCGGTGGCAGCCATCCAGAAGAAAAAGGATTCTTCGTTGGTTAAGGCTTTGCGCCTGGTACGTGAGAAGAAAGCTTCCGGATTTGTATCCTGCGGCAGTACAGGGGCTGTGTTGGTAGGCGGCCAGGTATTGGTCGGAAAGATAAAAGGAGTAGAACGTGCTCCTCTGGCTCCATTGATTCCTACGGTGAACGGCGTATCGCTGCTGATTGACTGCGGCGCCAATGTGGATGCCCGTGCTTCGCATTTGGTGCAGTTTGCTCGTATGGGCTCTATTTATATGGAAAATGTTGTGGGCATCAAAAATCCCCGTGTAGGTCTGGTCAATATCGGAGCGGAGGAAGAGAAAGGAAATGCCCTGGTAAAAGAAACCTATCCGCTTTTGAAGGCCTGCAAAGATATTAATTTTATCGGTAATGTGGAAGCACGCGATATTCCAAAGGGTGTTTGCGATGTCATTGTATGCGAGGCATTTGTGGGTAACGTTATTTTGAAATTATATGAGGGTGTAGGCGGCGCCCTGATATCAAAAGTGAAACAGGGAATGATGAGTTCTCTGCGCTCCAAAATTGGCGCATTGTTAGTGAAACCGGCTTTGAAAGAAACGCTGAAATCCTTCGATGCCAGCCAGTACGGCGGCGCGCCCCTGTTGGGTCTGAAAGGTCTCGTTATGAAAAGTCATGGCAGTGCAAAAGCCGGAGAAATTCGGAATTCTATCTTTCAGTGCATTACATTTTCACAGCAGGACATTTGCGGTAAGATAGGAGCACATATTATAACTCCCAAAAAGGAGGATCAGTGATTATGGAAATGCAGAAGTTAAAGGAAATTATTGCCGATGTTCTGAATGTGGATACGGAAGAAATCAGCCCCGATACCACGTTTACGGCGGATTTGGGAGCGGATTCTCTGGATGTGTATCAGATTGTCATGGAAGTGGAGGATGCGTTTGATATTGAAATTCAGCAGGAAGATGCGGAAAAGATTGTATCTGTCGGCGATGCCGCCGCATTAATCAGGCAGATGACCGAATAACAGAAATTCATAATAATGACAGATGGTGACCAGGATGAGAACGATGCAGGAATTGGAAGATATCATCGGATATCACTTTAAAAATCAAAATTTATTGAATACAGCGCTGATACACAGTTCCTACGCCAATGAACATCATATGGGGCGGATTGCCTGCAATGAGCGGCTGGAATTTTTAGGTGATGCGGTGTTGGAATTATCCAGCAGTGAAATTTTATTTACGAAATACCCGGAAATGTCCGAGGGAGAGTTGACGAAGCTGCGTGCCAGTCTGGTATGCGAACCCACTTTGGCCTTATGTGCGGCGGAGATTTCCCTGGGTGAGTTTTTGAGACTGGGAAAAGGGGAAGAGATGTCCGGCGGACGCCACCGGGAGTCCGTAACTTCGGATGCCCTGGAGGCAGTGATTGGCGCTATTTATCTGGATGCCGGATTTCAGCGTGCCAGAGATTTTGTGCTGCGTTTTGTAATGAACGATATTGAACACAAAAAGCTTTTTTATGACAGTAAGACGATATTCCAGGAAATGGTACAGGGTAAGATTCCGGGAGAAATTGCCTATCATTTGATGAAGGAAGAGGGACCCGATCATAATAAATCTTTTACCGTGGATGTCAGAGTAGGAGATGAAATTCTGGGAGCCGGTACGGGACGCACCAAAAAAGCAGCTGAACAGATGGCGGCTTATCAGGCTATCTGCCGGTTAAAACAGTCCTGTACCAACGAAAGTCAGTAACCCCGCTTAAAGCAGCGGGGCTTGGATATTATGACAATAAATAACAGGTGACATCAATATGTATCTAAAAAGCATTGAAGTGCAGGGATTTAAGTCCTTTGCAAATAAAATCGCATTTGAATTTCATAATGGAATTACCGGTATCGTGGGGCCAAATGGAAGTGGAAAGAGTAATGTGGCCGATGCGGTTCGCTGGGTATTAGGTGAGCAGAGCGCGAAGCAGCTTCGCGGCGGCAATATGCAGGATGTAATTTTTTCGGGTACGGAGACCCGAAAGCCATTGGGTTACGCCTCTGTGGCGATTACGCTGGATAATGCGGATCATTGTCTGGATATCGAATACGAGGAAGTGACTGTCACACGGCGGTTGTACCGGTCCGGTGAAAGTGAATATTTATTGAATGGCAGTGTCTGCCGATTGCGGGATATCAACGAATTATTTTATGATACGGGAATCGGAAAAGAAGGTTATTCTATTATCGGTCAGGGACAGATTGATAAGATCCTG
>CAYRTA010000116.1:0-7349 GCA_964427045.1 uncultured Hoministercoradaptatus sp.
CAGTGACACGAGGATTTTCAGTCCTCTGCTCTACCAACTGAGCTATCTGGGCAAGTCCATTGATGATAATACCATAATACCAGAAAAAATTCAACAGAAAATTGAAAGAAATCGTGATATTTTTTTCGGACGATTCCGGGAGAATCCGTTAAGAAGAACTTGCGAAAGCAGGGGCGCCTGTGTTATAACTATCATGTACAATTGCGTTTATTGATTTGTGAGTAAACAATTAGACAAAGAGGAGATTGCGATGTATTCATTTGATGAAATTAGTAAAGTTGATCCTGCCGTGGGAGAAGCCATTCAGCAGGAAATTGCCCGTCAGAACTCTCATATTGAACTGATTGCTTCTGAAAACTGGGTAAGTAAGGCTGTTATGGCGGCCATGGGAAGCCCCCTGACAAATAAATATGCAGAAGGATATCCGGCGAAACGTTATTATGGCGGCTGTGAGTGCGTAGATGTGGTGGAGAATCTGGCCATTGAAAGAGCAAAAAAGGTATTTGGATGTACCTACGCCAATGTTCAGCCGCATTCCGGAGCCCAGGCGAATATGGCTGTATTTTTTGCTATGTTAAAGCCTGGTGATACGGTAATGGGCATGAATCTGGCCCATGGCGGACATCTGAGTCACGGAAGCCCGGCAAACTTTTCCGGCGCGTATTTTAAGATCGTGCCCTACGGCGTAAATGATGAAGGATACATTGATTATGATGAAGTGCGCAGGATTGCGCTGGAAGCGAAACCGAAGCTGATTGTTGCCGGCGCCAGCGCTTATGCCCGTGTGATTGATTTTAAGAAGTTCCGTGAGATTGCAGACGAGGTAGGCGCTTATCTGATGGTGGATATGGCTCATATTGCAGGTCTGGTAGCGGCAGGTGTACATCCAAGTCCCATTCCTTATGCACATGTTACCACAACGACGACACACAAGACATTGCGTGGTCCGAGAGGCGGTATGATTTTGTCCAGCGAGGAAATAGCAAAGAAATTTAACTTTAATAAGGCTGTTTTTCCTGGTATTCAGGGCGGTCCGCTGATGCATGTTATCGCGGCTAAGGCAGTATGCCTGGAAGAGGCGCTTAAGCCGGAATATAAAGAATATCAGGAACAAATTGTAAAGAACGCGAAAGCGTTGGCAAAAGGTCTGACAAGCCGTGGAATCAAGCTGGTATCCGGCGGTACGGATAACCATTTGATGCTGGTAGATTTAAGAGGAACCGGCATTACGGGAAAAGCCATGGAGAAGCTTTTGGATGAGGCCAACATTACCTGTAATAAGAATGCGATTCCCAATGATCCGGAATCTCCGTTTGTTACAAGTGGTGTTCGTCTGGGAACAGCGGCCGTTACTTCCCGCGGTTTGAAAGAGGAAGATATGGATCATCTGGCAGAGGCCATTTCGCTGATGATTCAGAGCAGTGAAAACAAAGAGAAAGCGCGTGCGATTATTAAAGAATTAACAGACAAGTATCCATTGAATGCTTAAAATAAAATTGGGAGAGGAAAAGCTATGTTTGATGTTACGGCATTGGGAGAGGTTTTGATTGATTTTACTCCATATGGAAAATCAGAGGCAGGTATGTCTTTATTTGAACAGAATCCAGGCGGAGCACCTGCCAATGTATTGGCGGCTGTATCCAATCTGGGTTTGAAACCGGCATTTATCGGCAAGGTTGGCGATGACATGCACGGGGCACTTTTAAAAGAAACTCTGGAAAAAATCCATGTTGATACCACGGGACTGATCGTTGATCCCGATTATTTTACGACGCTGGCATTTGTGTCTTTGGTAAACGGTGAGCGGAGCTTTTCTTTTGCCAGAAAGCCGGGCGCGGATACACAGTTAAGAAAAGAAGAGGTCAATCTGGATGTGCTGAAACAGACGAAAATTTTCCACTGTGGTTCGCTGTCTTTGACGGACGAGCCGGCGAGAAGCGCCACATTTTATGCGGTAGAACAGGCAAAAGCGGCAGGAGCTGTCATTTCTTATGACCCTAATTATCGCCCTCTTCTGTGGAAAAGTGAGGAAGAAGCCATCCATCATATGCGTTCCATGGTGCCGTATGCCGATATTATGAAGATTTCGGATGAAGAGACCAAGCTTTTGTCTGGCATCGAAGACCCGGTAGGGGCGGCAAAAGCGCTGCTTTCTCAGGGGGTATCCTGCGTTATTGTGACGCTGGGTAAAGATGGGGCGCTGTTAAAGACAAAAGATATCCAGGTACAGGTGAAGGGAAAGGATCGTCAGGCAGTGGATACCACAGGCGCCGGAGATTCTTTCTGGGGCGGACTGCTTTCCCGGCTGGCACTGTATAATGTAAAACCGGGCGATATTACGAAAGAGCAGGCAGTGGAATATTTGACCTTCGCCAATGCGGTAGCTGGGCTGTGTGTGGAAAAGAGGGGAGCAATTCCCGCTATGCCGACACTGGAACAGGTTATGAAAGAGTTATGAAAATTCTGCTGACAGCAATTAATGCAAAATACATCCATTCCAATCTGGCGCTCTATAGTCTGAAGGCATATGCGAAGCCATATGAAAAATGGGTGGAACTTCAGGAGTTTACGATTAATCAAACAAAAGATACCATATTAAAAGGAATCTTCCGGCGCAAGCCGGAAGTCCTTTGTGTTTCCTGTTATATTTGGAATATTTCCTACATTAAGGAACTGACAGGAGAGATTCATAAGATACTTCCGGACACAGCTATTTGGCTTGGTGGACCGGAAGTTTCCTATACTGCGGCCGAAATCCTTCGTGCCTGTCCCCAAATAACCGGTATTATGCGGGGAGAGGGGGAAGGTACCTTTCTGGATCTGGTAAAATATTATGTGGATGGCAGGGGCTCTCTGGAAGAAATATTGGGAATTACCTGGCGGGAACGGGTCAAGTCACCGGATGAACAGAGTACAGGTGATCGGATTAGGGAAAATCCGTGGCGCCCCGTTCTGTCCATGGATGCACTGCCCTTTATTTATGAGGATATGCGTCCTTTTCAAAACAGGATTATCTATTATGAATCCAGCCGTGGTTGTCCTTTTTCCTGCAGCTATTGTATGAGCTCGCTGGATAAGAAGGTACGGTTCCGGAGTCTGGAACTGGTGAAGCGGGAATTACAGTTTTTTCTGGACCAGAAGGTTCCCCAGGTGAAGTTTGTGGACCGGACGTTTAACTGTGACCACAGACATGCCATGGAGATTTGGATGTATATTATGGAACATGATAATGGCATTACAAATTTTCATTTTGAGATCGAAGCGGATTTGCTCAGGCCGGAGGAACTGGAACTGATTGGAAGATTTCGGCCGGGTATGGTACAGATGGAGATCGGAATACAATCGACTCATCCGCAGACCATACGGGAGATTCGCCGGCGGTCGGAATTTGCCAGGGTAAAAAAGGCAGTTATGGAGATTCAGAAGAATCATAATGTCCATCAGCATCTGGATTTGATCGTAGGGCTTCCTTATGAAGACTATGAGACATTTACCCAGTCTTTTAATGATGTGTATGCTCTGCGGCCCCAGCAGTTTCAGATGGGATTTTTGAAGTTGTTAAAGGGCTCCTATATGGCCCAAAAGGCAGCCGATTATGGCTGTGTCTGTCAGGAACAGGAGCCGTATGAAATTTTATATAATCGTTGGATATCTTATGAGGATGTTTTGCGGTTTAAGCAGGTAGAGGAAGTCCTGGAAGTTTATTACAACAGCAATCAGTTTTTAAAGACGCTTCCGGCCGCGGAACGGTTATTTGCCACACCCTTTGCTTTTTATCAAAGCCTGGGTGCATATTATGAAGAAAAGGGATATTTTGATATTTCTCATACGAGAATCCGCAGGTATGAGATTTTACTGGAATTTTTAGAAGAGCGGGATCCAAAGGGAATGGACCTTTACCGGGAATTGATGATTTATGATCTTTATGCCAGGGAAAATATGAAGTCACGTCCGGGCTGGGCTTCTGATCTGTCCGTTTATCGGAAAAAGTCCCGCAGATTTTACCGGCAGGAGGCGGAGTGCCCTCATTATTTGTCAGGATATGAAGGGTATGAAGAAAAACAGCTTAGCCGGATGACTCATATAGAGGTGCTCCGGTACGATCCGGACTCCTGGGAGCCGGGGGAATGGGTATTGCTCTTTGACTATAGAAAGCGGGACCCATTGACGGATGCGGCTTATGTACAAAAGATTAGAAAGGAAGACTGGGATGGAGAATGAGTATCAGAGGATGGAAATGCCGGAAAATTATGTGGCAGTGGATTTGGAGACTACCGGACTGACTCCTTCGAAGGACCAGATTTTGGAGATTGGCGCGGTGCGGGTATGCCATGGCCAGGTGACGGATACGTTCAGTACGTTTGCAAATCCTGGTTTAAAGATTCCGGATAACGTGCGGGAACTGACCGGGATTACGGACGATATGGTGGCCCAGGCGCCCACGCCGGCAGAAGCGTTTGCGGCTTTTCATAGATTTGCCGGAGAGGAGCTGCTGATGGGCCATAACCTGATTTTTGATTATAGCTTTTTGAAGCAGCAGGCCATCAATCAGGAAATCCCTTTTGAAAGAAAGGGAGTTGATACGCTCAAGATAGCCAGAGCCTTGCTTCCCGACCTGGAGAGCAGAAGTCTGACAAATCTATGCGCGTATTTTCATATTGACCGGGCATATGCCCACCGGGCCTTTCACGATGCTCTGGCCACCCATGCATTATATGGATATCTGCGGAAAATGGCGCCTTTACAAGGGCATAAGACTTTTGAACCTGCAGTACTTACTTACCGGGCCAGAAAGCAGGGGCCCATTACAAATGCACAAAAAGGATACTTGAATGATTTGCTGAAATATCATAGAATAGAGTTGGATGTGGATATTGACCGTCTTACAAAAAATGAGGCGTCCCGAACAATTGACCGCATCGTTTCCGAATATGGCAGAATTAAGGGGTGATAAATAATATGTGGAACCTGAAAAATAAAAGAATTATAGCGACTATTATTGTTGTGATTATGGTGGCTGCTATGGTATTGCCGATGGCTTTGGATGCACTGGTTTAAGATATGAGGCGAGTATGATGAAAAGAAGAAGTTGGCTGGCTTTTCTTCTCTGTGTGATCTTGTGTCTGAGTCTGCCCATATCGGCGGCGGCAGAGGGCGAGGCATTGGAATTGAAGGCAGAAGAGATTGACGCGGAAGATGAAGCTAAGTCAGATGAAGAAGCGGATCCGGAAGATGACGGGGACTCCGATGACGGGGCAAAAAAAGAAGTGGCTCTGGATACGGGAACTTCCGCAAATGATGTGGAACCAGATGGAGAAATTCTGGATAATATTTTTTTGGAATCGCTGGATTTGTCCGGCATGAATGCCGAAGAGGCTGAAGCTGCCGCGGAAAAGCGTATGGAAGAGATTGTGGGGTATCAGATTATCCTGCATATGGACGATGAAGTGGTTGGCGTTACGGCGAAAGAGCTGGGCCTTCAGGGAGCAAATGATTCCGTGGTCCTGCAGGCGCTGAAGATTGGACAATCCGGGAATATCATTAAGCGTTATAAGATCAAGAAGGATCTGGAAGAGGAACCGATTCAGTTTTCCCTGCAATATCAGGTGGATGAGGATACCCTGCGCAGTGCCATAGAGGAATACTGTGTGCCATTGAACCGGAAAGTGGAAAATTATGGACTGACCCATGAAAATGGCGTATTTTCGGTCACCAATGGACATCGGGGTGTGGAACTTTTGGAAGATGAGTCCGTAGCCGCCGTAAAACAATATCTGGAAAATGTCTGGCGGGACGGTATCGGTAATGTGGAATTGGCAGTTGAGCTGACACAGCCGGCAGGTTCCCAGGAAGAACTGGCCCGTGTGCAGGATGTACTGGGACAGGCGAGTACGGATTTTTCCAGCAGTAGTTCGGCCCGCGTGGTAAATGTGAAGAACGGTACGGCAAAGCTGGATGGCAAAGTATTGTATCCGGGAGAATCGTTTTCCGTATTGGAGAATATGCTGCCCTTCTCGGAAGAAAATGGATATGAACCGGCCGCTTCCTATGCCAATGGAGAAGTGGTGGAGACCTTTGGTGGTGGTATTTGTCAGGTGTCCACGACACTTTATATAGCGGTATTGCGTGCCGAGCTGGAAGTGACGGAGCGGCATAATCATTCGATGATAGTCTCCTATGTGAAACCGTCGATGGACGCGGCAATCGCAGAAGAAAGTGGTAAGGACTTCCAGTTTGTGAATAATCTGGAGGCACCTGTTTACATAGAAGGATATACATATGGCGGAATGATTTATTTCACGGTTTATGGGGAAGAATATCGTTCTGACGACCATAGCGTGACTTACGAGAGCGAGACAATAAGCACGACGTCGTGTGATACGGAGTTAAAGGCCGATACGGAGAAGGCTTTTGGCAGTATCGAGACAACTCAGTATGGCCATACTGGTTATGAAGCCAGATTATGGAAGAATACGACGGAGAATGGAGAGACAACCCGTGAACAGGTGAACTCCAGTGTCTATCAGATGACGCCGAATAAATATTCGATTGGTGTACAGACATCGAATTCGGCGGCAGCGGATGCCATGTATGCAGCCATTGCCACCAACGATTTAAGTGAAGTATATAAAGTGATTTATGCGTATGGAGGCTGATATAGATGAAGATTGGTAAATTGCCGGAACCGGCTCTGATCCGTTCGGTTCTGAAACAGGTGGGACACCGCAGAGAAGATGTTTTGGTTGGCCCCTCAGTTGGACAGGATTGTGCGGCGTTTGCGGTTTCGGAGGATGAGGCTGTCGTGATGTCCTCGGATCCCATTACAGGAACTACGAAGGATTTGGGGAGCCACTGCATTCACATTACGGTGAATGATCTGGCCGCGGCAGGTGCGGAGCCCATCGGAGTGATGTTGACCATCTTATTGCCTCCGTCTGTCAAGGAATCGCAGTTAAAGCAGATTATGCAGGATGCTGAGGGCGTGTGCCGCAGTTTAAATATTGAGATTTTGGGCGGTCATACGGAAATTACCGCGGTAGTCAACCAGCCCGTGATCACCGTAACAGGCGTAGGTAAAATTCCAAAAGAGAAATTGATGACGGTCGGGCAAATTCGTGCTGGCCAGGATATTGTCATCACAAAATGGATTGGTCTTGAGGCAACCGCGATCCTGGCGAAAGAGAAGGAAAGCGAATTAAGCCAGCGTTTTCCGGCTGGCCTGATTGAGACGGCAAAAGGTTTTGCCCGGTATTTGTCGGTGGTGCCGGAATCCCGTATTGCCATGACGCATAAGGGCGTAACGTCCATGCATGATTTTATTGAAGCAGAGCCAGAACGTTCTGCAACTG
>CAYRTA010000117.1:0-7302 GCA_964427045.1 uncultured Hoministercoradaptatus sp.
ATCAAAAAATATATCGGGAGATATATTGACAAATTTCAAATATTGAGATAGGAGTGATGATTTGTGTATCAAGAGGGAGACTTTGTAGTAAAAGCCAATAATGGTGTATGCCGTATTGACAAAATTATGCATCTGGATTTACCAAATGTAAGCAGGGATAAACTCTATTATCTGATGATTCCCCAGGAAGATAAGAGCATGAAGCTGTATGTTCCGGTGGAGGGAAAGGAAGATGAACTGCGGGCTGTAATTACGGAGGAAGAGGCCTGGAATCTGATCAGGAAGATTCCAAAGATTGAGGCTGCATGGATCGCCAATGATAAGCTGAGAGAACAGGAATACAAAGAAGTCATTAAAAGTTGTCAGCCAGAATTGCTGGTTGGCGTTATCAAGAATATTTACCACCGCAAAAGACTCCGCAGTGAGCAAGGTAAGAAGAGTACGGCTGTCGATGAACGGTATTTCAAGATTGCTGAGAATACCTTATATTCGGAACTGGCATTTGCCGTAGGAAAAGAAAAAGGTGAGATGCAGCAGTTGATTGCAGAAACGATTAATGAAACAGAGTGAGAGAAACGCAGAGCCACAGGATCATTCCTGTGGCTCTGTTTATTTATTTACGTGCGCCCAGTAAGAACCTCTGCCGCCGCGTTTTTCAGGCGGTTGTGCAAAAAGTCACGTACAATCATAAGGGCAGTTTTATCTTCCGCTTTCTTAAAACCATGGCCAGCCCCGTCCAGGATAGTCAGATAGACACCGGCATCGTCGCCGCCTCTGGCAGAAAGATAAGCTTCTTTGGCCTGCTGGGAATAGGATACGTTCACAATTTTGTCCTGATTACCATGAATGATTAAAACTTTCCCCTTATATTGACTGATTTCTTCAAAGGGGCCCATTTCTTTGACGGCATTCGGATAACAGGCGCCAAGCTTCATGGGGCCGCATTTAATAAGTTTTGGTGGGTTTTGGGGATCGAACTTTGCCATCATCATCTGCCCTTTTCTGGCATCATCGGGTATGCAAAGTGCCGGATAAAAGAGGATCAGTTTTTCGATCTCCGGGCCCAGTTCTGCGGCAGTAAGTGCCGAAACAAAGCCGCCCTGACTGCATCCCATAAGGAGCAGACGTTTTTCATCGGTGTATGGAAGCGCTTTCACATATGAAATAACGGCCTTTAAATCTTCCACTTCTGTCAGCACGGACATATCCGTTGTCTTTCCATCGCTTTTTCCCCGCAGACAGCCGCCGTTAAAGTCAAAAACGTATGAGGCATATCCCCAGTATGCCAGTTGTTTGGCGTAGTCTGTTGTGGAACGCATGTTGGCCATGAAACCGTGGCTAATGATGGCAATGGGAAGCTGTTCGCCGGCCGGGCGAAATTCTATTCCGCGGATGGTCAGATCATCCCGTTTACAAGAAAAGTGGGTTTTTGTAAATTTCATCTTTCGGTCTCCTTCTGATTTTCAGTTGTTAATTACTGTATTTTAGTCAATTATAGCATTTTTATGGCAATATTCATACCGCATTCTGTGATAGTTCCTGGCACATTCATTCCTGCGATTTGCCGCATGGACGAATAGTTACGGCATATTATCCGCAATATTGATTGTTAATTGAGAAAATCTGTGTTAAGATGAAACTATGTTACAAGTACTTGATTCATTATGATTATTCAGAAAAGAGGTAAAAACATGGGCGAGACGACATTACCGGCACTGGGTGTCGGAGACATTATCCAGGCATTGGATGGTGTGGCAAATTCACAGGTTGATACGGCAGGTACGACGAAACCACTTTTGGAATGTGTGACTTCCGGCGTACTGAGAGGAGCGGCAGTTATGCTGGGCTGTGACGATTCCACAGTCAGAGATACCGAAGAATATGTGGCATTGATGAAAAAACTTCTGGCAAACGATATCGTATTGCTGGCTATAGGATATCCGGTACAGGTTGCGCAGGATGCCGGGCTTCTGGATCCGGCGGCAAAAGATTTGTGCGGCGCAGGTCTGAAAAGAGTATGCGAATTGGCAGAGATTCCTCCGGTGCTTCCGCTGGGCGGACTGGAAAATATCAACAATGTCATTACCATTGCTCAGGCACTTTCCGCAGATTCGGGACTTCCGGTACCGGCACTTCCCGTTGTGGGATGTGACGCGGCGGGCGTATCCGAGCAGGCGGTTGCCCTTGGCAATGCATTTACGGGGCTTGGTGTAGACACCTTTATCGGCATTATGCCTTATGAAGGAGAACTGGCGGATGTTGTGGCAGCCAGTGGTCTGAAAGATGGAGAGGCGGCTAAGCATACGGTTTCCGCTGATCTGGATGAGTTGGGTGATGCATTGATTGCCGACCTGGAAAGTAAGAGAACAGCTCTTGCTATCTAAGGATAAATAAGGTAAAATCATAGGTGCCGTCTTTTGGCGGTACCTATTTTATTTCAAGAGAGTGAGAGGGAAAAATGGATTTTCTGGTAGTTTTTGGACAAATGATAATACTGGCCGCTATGATGATGATGGGGTATGCAGTCTGGCATTTTCATATTCTGGATGAAAACGCCAATAAAAAGCTTTCCTGGATTGTCGTCAATATCTTTAACCCGTTTTTGATTATTTCTGGTGTTTTGGGAAAAGATATCGGAAATGGCGGCAGCCTGCTTTTACAAAACATTGTTTTGGTAATTATTTTTTATGTGTTTTTATGGCTGTTCGGCTTTGTGATTGTGGTGATCCTGCGGGTTAAAAAGGGAGAAAAAGAATTGTACCGTATGATGACCCTGTTTACCAATGTGGGTTTCATGGGAATCCCCGTGATTACCAGCATTTTTGGCATGGAATCCATGATCTACATTGTGTTCTACATGCTGGGCTTTAACCTAATTATGTATAGTTATGGCATGATTGTGTGCAAGAAGGCCGCCTATGTGCAGAATGGCGGGCAGCAGCAGGGCTCCAAAACGGTGGAGTGGAAAAGAATGTTGAACGCTGGTGTGGTTGCTTCCCTTCTGGCAGTGCTGATCTTCGTGTTTCAGATCCAATTGCCAGATCCGGTGGTCAGCTTTTGTGAATATATGGGAAATCCGTCCATTCCGCTGTCTATGATGCTCGTGGGAGTATCGATGGCGCAGGTGAATCTGAAGAAAATCTTTACCAGTGTCAGGGTGTATTTTTTTATCCTGCTTCGTATGCTGCTGCTTCCGATCTTGTGTGCGGTGATTCTGAAACAGTTCCCCGCCATTGATGAAACAGTTTCCGGCGTATTCGTTTTGCAGATGGGCATGCCGGTGGGCAGTTTGCTGATTTTGATGGCCAAAGAGTGCGGGGCGGACAGTACCTGCTGCACCAATGGTATCGTACTGAGTACCCTGGCCTCTTTGCTTACCATACCAATCGTCTGTATGTTTCTGTAAAAAGAATTGTTTGTATATTTCTGAAAAAAAGGTTGTCGGGAAATAGACAGCCCTAATGCCTTAAAGTAAGCATTATGCAAGCTAAAAAGAAAATCCCGTGATAATCCAAAGCTTAAAAAGCTTGAATCTCACGGGATTTTCTTTTTGGGGGATGTCATAGGTTAAAATTTGATATTAACCGACATCCCCTTTTGTTTGCAGGTAACTAATCAGGAAGCCATACCTGCAGGAATTATTCTTTTTTAATGTTAGTTTTCGAATGCCTCAATAACTTCGGCAATGTACAGGGTATGGTAATCCTTAGCCGGATAATTGATTTCATCCAGCGTTGTATCGAGGAAGTTTTCCGGTTTAATGGTATCCTGATACAGCTTCTTGCAGACAAGCACCAGGCTTGCCTCCTGGAAAGTGGGATAACCGTTAATATGGGTTACGTGAAGGCCGGACTGTTCGATCTTATCCGGTACGTCTTTTCCAGATACACGTCCGAGGTAAGCCATCTCTTTTTTGCGTTCACCGCCAAAGAAACTCAGGGTGAAGGTATCCTGGGCATCCACAAACTGTTTGGTATAGCGCTGAGGGCGCAGATAAATGGTGGCCACATTTTTTCCCCAGAGAACGCCAAGTCCGCCCCAGGAAGCGGTCATGGTATTGACAACCCCATCCTTTTCGGCGCTGACGAGCATCCACTCGGAACCAATTTTTTCAAAAGGTTTCATGCTAAGGTTCGTTACATCTGTTGGTTTCATAATAATACTCTCCTATCTTGTATGTGTTGTGTTTCCTGTGTCAATACAAAGGGGATCGCCGTTTTGCCGCATAGGTCTGTTAGGTCTGTTCGCAAAAGCGTTTTATGATGGTTTCCCCATCCTTCCCCTTTCAAAGGATGGGCCCAGCTGCCCCTATAGCATACCATTCTTCCGGCTTTTTGGCAATGAACGTATTTGTAAATGGTTACATTTTGGATATTATTTGTTACATATACTATACAGACATCCAGGCCACAGCCCGCCTTTTTCAAAGGCTAGCCGCTGCTAAAGCAGCTTATGGCTAAACGCCATATGTCAAATCGCAGGAATGTTTGTTTACCTGCCAGCATGACACATCCATTCCTGCGATTTGCTGGCTGAATAGTTACTTACATATTAGTAAAAACGTAAAATACAGTTGACAAATACAACGCCAATGATATAATAAAAACAAACATATGAATAATTGTTCATATATAAAAAAGAACGGGAAAGGAAGAATAGGATTATGAAGAAATCATACAAAATTGAGGTTGACTGTGCAAACTGTGCAAATAAGATGGAGCAGGCAGCGAAGGAAACAGCCGGTGTAAAAAATGCCGTAGTCAACTTTATGATGCTGAAAATGAATGTGGAATTTGAGGATGGTCAGGATCCGAAGACAGTTATGAAAGAAGTGCTGAAAAACTGCAAAAAAGTGGAAGATGACTGCGAAATTTATATCTAAGAGGCGATCATTATGACAAAAAAACAGAAGAAAGTACTCATACGGATTCTGGTGGCGGCAGCGCTGATGATTCTTCTGTCCCTTCTTCCCATAGAGGGTGCGTTGCGATTCGGACTGTTCATGGTTCCTTATCTGGTCATCGGCTATGATATCCTGATTAAGGCGGGAAAGGGAATCCGAAACCGTCAGGTTTTCGATGAAAACTTTCTGATGGCGGTGGCGACCATAGGCGCGATTATTCTGGGAGAATACACAGAGGGCGTTGCCGTAATGTTATTCTACCAGATTGGTGAACTGTTTCAAAGCTATGCAGTTGGCAAAAGCCGCCGCAACATCAGTGAACTGATGGATATTCGCCCGGATTATGCCAATATTGAAGTGAACGGACAATTGGAACAGGTGGATCCGGACGAGGTGGCTATCGGTGATGTGATCATCGTTCAGCCGGGAGAAAAGGTACCGATTGACGGTATTATTATAGAAGGAACTACTTCGTTAAATACCAGCGCCCTGACCGGAGAGAGTCTGCCCCGTGAGGCGGCCGCAGGGGATGAGGTAATCAGCGGCTGCATTAATATGAATGGTTTGATCCGTATTCGGACAACCAGAGAGTTCGGTGAATCCACGGTATCTAAAATTTTGGAATTGGTGGAAAACTCCAGTTCCCGTAAGTCCAAATCGGAGAATTTCATTTCCAAATTTGCCCGCTATTATACGCCGGCAGTTTGTTATGGCGCTGTGGCGCTGGCAATTTTGCCGCCGTTGGTTCGTATGTTGTTTATGAATACCACACCGGAGTGGAGCGACTGGATTTTGCGTGCGCTGACCTTTTTGGTTATTAGTTGTCCCTGTGCGCTGGTTATCAGTATCCCGCTGAGTTTCTTTGCGGGAATTGGCGGTGCAAGTAATGCAGGTGTTCTGGTAAAGGGTTCCAATTATCTGGAGACGCTGTCTCAGGTGAGGACGGTAGTCTTTGACAAAACCGGAACCATGACACAAGGTGTATTTGAAGTGGCAGGTGTTCATCACAGTTCCATGCCTGAGGAAAAACTGCTGGAATATGCGGCGCTGGCAGAGTGTCATTCGTCCCATCCGATCAGTAAGAGTCTGCAGAAGGCCTATGGAAAGCCTCTTGATCAATCCCGTGTAACAGATGTGCAGGAAATCAGCGGAAATGGCGTGCTTGCCACGGTAGATGGCCTGCAGGTGGCAGCAGGTAATAAGAAACTGATGGAACGTCTGCATATAGAATGCGGGGAATGCCATCAGGTGGGAACCGTGGTTCATATGGCGGTGGACGGCCAGTATGCCGGTCATGTATTGATTTCAGACTTACTGAAACCCACTGCGAAAGCTGCTGTCAGTTCTTTGAAGAAGGCAGGTATTTCACGCTGCGTTATGCTGACGGGAGATTCCGGCAAAGTGGCTTCCCAGGTGGCAAATGAGCTGGGAATATCCGAGGTCTATAGTGAACTGCTTCCGGCCGACAAGGTATCCAAAGTAGAAGAATTGCTGCAAAAGAAGGGTAAAAATGAGAAACTGGCTTTCGTTGGTGACGGCATCAACGACGCACCGGTACTTTCACGGGCGGATATCGGTATTGCCATGGGAGCGATGGGTTCGGATGCGGCCATTGAGGCCGCGGATATCGTACTGATGGACGATGATCCGCAAAAAATTGCAAAGGCCATTCGTATTGCCCGGAAATGTATTCGCATCGTATATGAAAACATTTATTTTGCCATCGGCATCAAACTGATTTGTCTGGTACTCGGCGCACTTGGTATCGCCAATATGTGGTTTGCCATTTTTGCCGATGTGGGAGTTATGGTTTTGGCCGTTCTCAACGCCATCCGTGCTCTGTATGTGAAAAAATTATAATTGCTTTCCTTCTTGCAAGTGCAAGTATAAAAACTCTATGTGTATGAAGTTATCATCATGCACATAGAGTTTTTGCGTGTTGCCGTCTGTAAAAACGTAAGATTTATATATCGGCGGCGAAGGAGCGTGCGTCACTGCCGCCGCTGTCCGGCGCTTTCTATTTTTCCCAACGTCCCGATGCACCGCAGGGCAGAATCAGTCCGCTTTGCGTCACGGGCAGTCCGATTTCCTGTGCGTCCACATGCCCGCCATAGGATTTCAATTCTGTGGCGATCATATAGGTCAGCACGGCGGGAGCAAGTCCGGTGGTATAAGAATTGACCAGAAAGAATAGCGGATCATGACTTAGAAGCTGGGCACATAGCTTAATCAGCGGATGGATCGCCTCTTCAATTTTCCAGACCTCGCCTTTTGGTCCTCTTCCGTAGGAGGGCGGGTCCATAATGATTCCATCGTAATGGTTTCCCCGGCGAATTTCCCGTTCTACGAACTTGACGCAGTCATCCACAATCCAGCGGATGGGCGCATCTTTTAGACCG
>CAYRTA010000118.1:0-7193 GCA_964427045.1 uncultured Hoministercoradaptatus sp.
TTAGGCGGCGGTCAGCTTCGCATCGGCGCCAGCGACACCATCTGCCGCTATTACCTGGTTCCCTATCTGAATCAATTTCACAAAGCTTACCCTGGTGTACACATTAAGGTAACCAACCAGACCTCTACCCGCTGTGTGGACCTGCTGGAAACGGGGCAGGTGGATTTGATTGTCACCAATTATCCCAACTCGCGCCTTGGCCACCGGGAACCAATGATGGAAATTCATACCTTTCAGGATTGCTTTCTTGCCAGTTCCCAGTATTATGGAGAGTTGAAAGATAAACCATTAACGATGAAAGATTTACTTTCCTATCCGATCTTAATGCTGGACCGGAAAAGTACCACCAGTGAATTTCTTCATCAATTATTCCAGCAGCATCAATTAGATCTGGTACCGGAGATCGAGCTTGGCAGCAATGATTTATTGATTGACCTGGCCCGTATCGGCCTCGGCATAGCCTTTGTCCCGGATTTTTGTGTTCCCCGGGACGGTGATCTCTTCCGGTTACAGGTTACCGATGAGCTGCCGAAACGGAAACTGATCATCACCCACAATCACAAATTGCCGCTGACCCAGGCGTCCAAAGCATTTCTCAACATTTTGAAACCATAGCTACCGATCCCAGAAGTCACGCAGCGCCTGACCCACTGTTTTCCGGGTACAGATCCGATAGGATTCCCATTCTCTGGGGAACAGGCTGCGGTACTCCGGCAGACAGAACCGTTCATCCAAAAGCAGGATGATTCCGTAATCCGTATGGGAACGGATCACTCTTCCCGCCGACTGCAGGACTTTATTCATACCGGGAAAACGGTAGGCATAATCAAATCCGTTTTCCCCTTTCTCGTCATAATATTGTTTCAGAATTTCTCTTTCCCGGCTAATCTGGGGAATACCGGTTCCCACGATCACCGCCCCAATCAGACGGTCCCCCACCAGGTCAATCCCTTCGGCAAAGATACCGCCCATGACACAAAATCCCAACACCGTTCCATCGCTTTTCTCCCGAAAGGCCAGCAAAAACGCCTCCCGTTCCGCTTCCAGCATAGAAGGATTCTGAACCAAAATCGTAACATCCGGACTGGCGTACGCGTTTTCATAGCATGCCAATACATCCGTCAACATCCGGTAGGAGGGAAAGAAAACCATATAATTTCCCGGATGACTCTCAGCCGCCTGATGAACATACGCGGCAATCAGCGCATACTCTTCCGGTCCTCTTCTGGTATAACGGCTGCTGACATCCCGTCCCAAAAGCACGGCCTTTTGATCTGGGGAGAATGGCGTATGGGCATAGATGGCATAATCATCCTCCCGTCCGCTTAGCAGATTCCGGTAATAGCGGATCGGAATCAGGGTGGCGGAAAAATAGATGGCGCTGATTCCCTGATCCAAAGCCCGCTGAAGATTATTGGCAGGATTGACGCAGTATAACTTGATACAAAATCTTCCATCCTCCTCATGCTGGGTATAGATCACGTAATTTTCATCCACCAGTTCATGAATGGACAGGAAACTGCGTACGGAAAAATAAAATTCCAATACCTCCTGGCGCAGTTCCCCTTCTTCCAGTTTTTCCAGAAATTCTTCCAGTTCGCCCATAACATTCAAAAGGGATATGGCCAAAGGTCCCACCGTATCCAAAACCTGATATGTCTCACATTCCCGTTTCAGGCTAAGAAGCTGCCGGTTACTCTTTTCCAGGGCACGTTCCAGTTTCCTGCTGTGCGGATGCAGCAGTTTTTTCATGCGCAGGAAGTCCTCCTTATATAAGAAGGCACTGTACATGTCCCGTCCCCGTTCCACCAGATTATGGGCCTCATCGATCAGGAACACATAGTTTCCATGGTTTCCGTCACTGAAAAAACGCCGCAGTCTTACGTCCGGGTCAAACACATAGTTATAATCGCAGATTACTGCATCCACCCAGTCTGCAATATCCAGACACATTTCATAGGGGCAAACCTGATATTGGTCAGCCCAGGACAGAAGATCTTCCCGGTCCATGCGGTCAAACGTTTGAAGCGCGAAAAAAACGGCTTCATTCACCCGGTCAAAGTGCCCTTTAGCCCGCGGACAATGGAGGGGATTGCAGTTCATTTCATCACAGGCACACAATTTTTCTTTGGCCGTAATGGTCAGTACTTTACAGGATAGCCCCTTGCTTTGCAAAATCGAAAAGGCTTCTCCTGCCACCGTGCGGGTGATGGTCTTAGCGGTCAGATAAAACAGCTTCTCACATAAGCCTTCCCCCATAGACCGCACCGCGGGAAATACGGTGGACATGGTTTTTCCCACACCGGTCGGAGCCTGAATAAACAGCTGTTTCTGCCGCAAAATGGTACGGTACACACTGGTAACCACTTCCCGCTGTCCTTCCCGGTAGGGAAAGGGAAATTCCAGGCCATCCATAGAAGCATTCCGCCGGATCTGCCACTGATACTGCCATTTTGCCCACCGGTAATACTGATCGACCAGATCTTCAAACCAGGCTGCCAGTTCAGACAGTTTATACTGCTCCTGAAAACGCCGTATTTCTTCCGTTTCCAGATGACAGTATGTCATCTGTACCGTCAGAACCGGATCCGCATCCGTCTCACAGGCCGATTCCGGATGTTCTTTATATTTCTTCCATCCATAGAAACAGGCGTAACATTTCGCCTGGGCCAGATGAACGGCAACGGGTCCTTCCATGTGCTGCAGTTCCCGGTAACTGCCCTTGATCTCATCAATAGTCACGCCTTCCTCTTTATCTATTACACCGTCCGCCCGGCCTTCTACCAAAATAAAAAATTCTTCATACTCTTTTTTGTGAGAAAGGGTTACTTCCGCCTGATAAGCCGGTCCCATACGCTTTTGCATTTTTCTGTGCAGACGGCTGCCCTTTTGCATAGCTTCCCGGTCCGCAAAGGAATCATGACGATTATCCAGATCTCCGGAGCGCAAAATAAATTCTTCCAGACGGCGCACCGATATACGGATGATCTGTTTTTCCAATGGCTTCACCCCTCCTCTAAAATATTATCTTTCGCTTTTTTGTTTCATAGAAAACCACATAGTGTTTAGAATAAACTGGAGTAATTTCCTATGAAACACAAAAAATCTCCGCACGATTTCAGGTACGGAGATTTTTCGTATCATCACACAGCCATCCTGTTATTTTCTGCTCAACCGGTAGAGGCTGGTAACCGCCGCTTCCACATAGGGATTGTCCACCGTATGGAAGACGCCCTGGTCAGCGGCTTCCGCATATAAGGGATGAATCGGCATCTTACCAAGCACATCCAATGCTAACTCCGCCGCGATCTCATCAATATGACTGTCTCCGAAAATTTTAATCTGTTTTCCACAATCCGGACAGACCAGATAACTGTAATTTTCCACAACACCCAGCACTTTGACTTTCATCATCTGTGCCATCTTATATGCCTTCTTCACAATCATCTTCACCAAATCCTGAGGTGAAGACACAATCACGATCCCTTCTACCGGCAGGGACTGGAAAACGGTCAGCGGTACATCGCCGGTTCCAGGCGGCATATCCACAAACAGATAATCCAATTCTCCCCAGATTACATCCGTCCAGAATTGTTTTACCATATTTGCCAGAATCGGTCCTCTCCAGATTACCGGATCATCCTCATTGGGCAGCAGTAAATTTACAGACATTACTTTAATGTCGTTCTCAGCAAGCATCGGATAAATGCCCTGATCATCCGCCAAAGCCGGACCCTTCAATCCATACATTTTCGGAATCGACGGTCCCGTGATGTCTGCATCCAAAATACCCACACGAAATCCTTTCTTCACCATCTGATTCGCCAGTGACGCCGTTACAAATGATTTTCCAACACCGCCTTTGCCGCTGACAACGCCTATTACATGCTTGATATCAGAAAAAGCATTCATCTTTTCCTGCAAACTCTGCGGCTTTTGTTTACTTGGACATCCCTCGCAGCTTTCCTTGCTGCAGAATGTATTACTACAATCCTTTGCCATAACCAAATCCTCTCTTCTGCTGCAATATATTTATAGTCATAATCCCTGACGGTCAATCAGGTCTTATTTCTTAACCAGCCTATTTCATAAAGCGGTCAATTGCCTTATTCAATTCTTCCAATGCCTCGGTATCACCCTCCGCAACCGCATCAACAATGCAGTGCTCGATGTGATCCTGGAGCACCACCTTAGCCGTGTTATTAATTGCGGATTTCACCGCAGCCAACTGAACCAACACTTCCGTACAATCCCTGCCATCTTCCACCATCCTGCGGATGGATTCCAAATGGCCGATGGCGCGGGAAAGCCTGTTTAAAACAGCTTTCGTATTTTGATGCGTATGTGTATGCCCGTGGGCGCCATGGGTGTGTACGTGTACATGTCCATGCAGGTTTTCATCCGCATGTTCCTGCTCTTCCACATGCGTATGTTCTATAATACTACCATCTTCCAGAACATGGGTATGTTTTATCATGCGATCTGCCATCTTATCCTCCCCGTTTCCTGCTATTTTTCATCACGTTTCACTATTCCGAAAAAGTATAACGCTGATGGATACCTGCCGTATAGATGTCAAATACAATACTTCCGTCCGCCAGCACACTCTTATCATATGTAAAATCACGGCCTTTAAACTTCTCTTTGATATATTCTTCCGGATCTTCACATACAACTTCTTCAAAAATCTGATCTCTGGAGTGATTCAACGGACATTGATTAATGATCTCCCGTATTGCCTCATATTCTTTCATATTGTCACCACCTTATTTCCTGTCCCCGGATGGACAACCCCTCCGGTTCCATCCGCAGTCTACCCGACCATTATAGCAAGAAAGCCTAAAAAGGACAAGCATATTAGTTATCCGGATCCTCTTCGTCAAATTCTACTTCCGTATAATACCCCCGGGCCGTCTGCTTAATATTTCTTACGACTCCGGTCCGCGATTTCAAACGTTCATAGTTCTGGTAATTCTTGCTCATGGCAATCATTGGCTGGATCGTATAATAATAAGAAGTGGGCAATGTACTCTCCGTCACCTGTACCTGCTGGCCTACCTCCAACAATCCCTGCCGTTCCATCTTAAATTCCATTATCCGCATACAGCATCCTTCCTTTCTTCCTCTTATTATAGATTTTTGAACACCAAATGCAAGTTGATTTCAGAAACATTTCCTTTTGTTTTGCGAGAAAAGCAAGAAAAATATTTGCAAATCAATAACATCTAGTATATAATGTCACGGTACGCTTGTATCTGATCAAAAGCGCTACCTGTATCAATGCCAACTATTTCATAGATAAAGGAGAACAATATATGGGTGGAATTTTTGGAGTTGCATCGAAAAATAATTGTGTATCAGACCTGTTTTTTGGTACCGATTACCATTCCCATTTGGGAACTTATCGCGGAGGTATGGCTGTCTATCATAAAGATCATGGATTTAACCGTGCTATTCATAATATTCAGAATTCTCCCTTCCGCACCAAATTTGAACGTGACGTTTTAGACCTGGAAGGTACCATGGGTATCGGTTGTATTTCTGATACGGTGCCGCAGCCTTTATTAGTACAATCTCATCTCGGCAGTTTCGCAATTACCACTGTAGGAAAAATTAATAATATGGAAGAACTGACCAAACAGTTTTTCTCCGATGGACGCACGCATTTTCTGGAATTAAGCGGTGGTAATATTAACGCAACGGAAATGGTCGCCTCTTTAATCAGTCAAAGGTCAACGCTGGCGGAAGGCATCCGCTATGCCCAGGAAAGCATCGACGGTTCGATGTCCATGCTGGTCATGACCAACAAAGGTATCTATGCCGCCAGAGACCGCCTTGGCAGAACCCCGCTGGTATTGGGGAAAAAGGAAGATGCCATTTGTGTTTCTTTTGAGAACTTTGCTTATTACAATTTAGGCTACCATGATTATCGGGAATTAGGTCCCGCCGAAATCGTCTTTATTACTCCGGAATCTGCAGAGACCGTAGCGCCGCCCGGAAAAGACATGCGCATCTGTTCTTTCCTCTGGATTTATTATGGCTATCCTACCGCCACCTACGAGGGCGTGAACGTGGAAGAGATGCGTTATAAATGCGGGGATATTTTAGCCCAGCGCGATAACGTAAAGCCGGATTTAGTTGCAGGCGTTCCGGATTCCGGTACTGCCCACGCCATCGGCTATGCCAACCGTTCCGGTATTCCTTTCGCCCGTCCCTTTATTAAATATACCCCGACCTGGCCTCGTTCTTTTATGCCGACGAAACAGAGCGAGCGGGAAAAGATTGCTCACATGAAATTAATCCCTGTTCCAGGTCTGATTAAGAATAAAAGCCTGCTGCTGATTGACGACTCTATCGTCCGCGGCACCCAGTTGGGACAGACCACACAATTTTTATATGAAAGCGGAGCCAAAGAAGTGCATATTCGCCCGGCATGTCCGCCGCTTCTCTACGGATGCAAATATTTGAACTTCTCCCGTTCAAAATCCGATATGGATTTGATTACCCGAAGAGTCATCCAGCGAAGAGAAGGGGAAGGAAATGTCACCGAAGCCGTATTAAAAGATTATGCAAATCCTGATTCCCATAATTATCAGGCTATGTTGGACGATATCGCCAAGGAACTGAACTTCACCTCCCTGCGTTATCACCGCATAGATGATATGGTCGCTTCCATCGGCCTTGAACCATGTAAAGTATGTACCTACTGTTTTAACGGCGAAGAATAAGCCCTATATAAATGTAACGAAAAGGAAGCCCCAACGGACTTCCTTTCGCATGCCTGGCAACTAACAGCAGCAGCCTCCTGTCCGCACTGACAGGAGGCTGCTTTATTCTTTATTATCTGTTATGATTTCCAAAGATTAGTTGATCTTGGTACCACAGCGGATGCAGAACTTATCTCCGGCTTTTACCACGCTTTTGCATGACGGGCAAAGCTTCGGCTGTGCTGACATCTCCGGCTGCATCTGTGCCGTTTCTGATGAACCAGGGGTCTCCTCCGCCGGAGCAGACTTCTGGGCTGCCTCACTTGCCTGGGCAGGCGCCTGCATAGGTACCGGTCCCGGATTCAGTCCGGCGTCCTGCGGTCCACGAACCGGATATCCGCATTTCTTACAGTAGTTCTTTCCCGGTGCCACCATTTCTCCGCAGTTCGGGCATATCTTGTCAGGCATATCAATGCCGGCACATCC
>CAYRTA010000119.1:0-7182 GCA_964427045.1 uncultured Hoministercoradaptatus sp.
TGCCAAGACACAGTACTCCCTGACCGATGACCAGACCAAACTGGGCGCACCGACAGACTTCGAGGTTACCGTACGCAATCTGAAAATTTCCGCTGGCGCAGGCTTTATTGTAGCCCTGACCGGAGAAATCATGACCATGCCTGGTCTGCCAAAGGTTCCGGCTGCTGAGCGTATCGATGTAGACGAAACTGGTAAGATTTCCGGTTTGTTCTAATTCCGGGATTGCCTCAAGGCAAACAGAATCTATTTAAGATTCCACTTAAGTAAAGCAATTGCAAACCCCCTCCGAAGATAATGTCCGGAGGGGGTTTTTAGATTGCCGGGCACGCGTAAGGAAACTCCGGCGGAGGTTCCTTTTCGTGACGAAGCCTCTTCTTTTTACATTACCGGTTATCCACACGTTCAGGATATAAATCATGGTTAGCCAGACGGTTCCAGGCCACCTGCTCCCAGGGCGTACCCGGTTTCCCATAATTACAGTAAGGATCGATAGAAAGACCACCCCGGGGAAGGAACCGTCCCCATACCTCGATGTATTTGGGGTCCATCAAAGCCACCAGATCTTTCATTATCTTATTGACACAATCCTCATGAAAATCTCCATGATTACGGAAAGAAAATAAATATAATTTTAAGCTTTTGCTCTCCACCAAATACTCATCCGGTACATAGGAAATAACAATGGTGGCAAAATCCGGCTGCCCCGTAATCGGGCAAAGACTGGTAAACTCCGGACAGTTAAACTTAACGAAATAATCATTCTCCGGATGTTTATTGCTAAAACGTTCCAACAAACCCGGATCATAATTCATGGCATACTCCGTCTTCTTACTGCCCAGCTTTGTTAAATTTTCTTTTTCTCTCATAAGCTACCTCCAGCTGCACATTTGCAGATTTCTTATATTGGGCGGTATTTCACATTGTAATCAAAGGTATCCACGCCCTCTTTCCGTTTCAGCCAATTGACAATGGCATACGTTGCCGGTGTAAATATAATTTCATAACATACCTTAAACAGGTATTGGAATAAAATCATTTGCAGTACCGTTGCGTTGTCCATGGTTCCCCAAAAAGAAACCGAAACAAAGATAATGGAATCAAAACCCTCACCGACCAGGGTTGATAAAATTGTTCTCACCCACAATTTCTTTCCCTTCGTTATGACTTTCAGCTTAGAAAGAATCATGGAGTTGGAAAATTCGCCAAATAAATATCCGATAAAGGAAGCCGCCGCCACACGCGGAGTCGTTCCCAATACTGTCTGATAGGCTTCCTGATTTGCCCAAAACTCCGGATGGGGCAATGCTATGGTGATCAGATAAACGGCCACCGCGAAAAAACTGCAGGCAAATCCCAGCCAGATGATAATACGGGCATTTTTAAATCCATAAACCTCGGTAAATATATCACCGAAAATATAGGTAATGGGAAAGAGAATGACGGCCGCAGGCAGCGTAATGGCGCCGATAGCCCACATCTTTCCGGCGATCAGATTGGATAAAAGCAGGCAGGTAATATACACGGCTGCAATGATCATAAAAACTTTTGATACAGATTTGTTGTCCCTCATGGTTTCCTCTCCTTATGATAAAGTAATACGGACAAGCTGCCGGCAGCGCTTATCACTTCCAATATAATAGCCCTGCAAAACGCAGAGCCATTCTTGATTCCCATATCCGCAAAGAGCCGCGGTAAAAAACGGACAGAACCACCAGGTCTCATCCGGATTTTTCGCAATTTAAGGCAACAAAAAATAGTCCTGGTTTTGTTTAACGACAGGATGGTACAAACGAACTGTCGGCCGCAAGGCTTTTCATAACGATCTCATTATAGCATCCAGGATATATTTGTCAATCGCTATTTATCAATTAAATTTTCGTAGATAAAAGCATCTGAACCAGCTTTTTGAACACCTGCCTTACCGTTTGCTGCTCGCTTTGGTCCAGAGCCCGAAAACTTTTTACGATGGCACGCAGCCGCTGCAGGGGCCATTTCATCAGTTCATAGACGGTTCTGGCCTGCGTGGACTGAAGCAGCGTATACATAATTTCCACAAAATCTGCAATCTGGCTGTTTGACAGCGAATCAATCCAGCGTGTGACGGCCTCTGCTCTTCGTTTGCTGGCGCTTTTCAATCCCTTACAGTATACAAATCTGCCGTCCCGGATTTTCCAATTCATCAAATCATGCTGAATCAGTCCCACGTGATAGCTTCGCACCACATAATACTGCGGCTCTCTGGCCACACCAACGCCAACCAGCGATTCCTGCGGCACAATCTTGCAGTATCTGTCCTGTATGCGCCAAAAACCCGGTTTCCGGTAAAAGTTATGCCGAAAGCCTGGTCCGTCGAAGCTATATACCCGGCGGATCCAGCTCTGTATCTCTTCCGGCGCACAGGCCGCCGCATAGACAGCAAGATTGCCGCCTTTTGAATGGCCGCCCGTCACAATACGTCCCGATGCATAACGGGCCACCCCCTTTAGATAGTCCAATGCATATTTCTGAGCCGGTATGGTGCGCATATAACCCATATTGAAATCTTCTTTCCATCCGATCAGCGTCTCATCGGTGCCCCGGTAAACCACATAGATGCTGCTGTCCCCCATAAAAAAGGTAACCGCCGCAAACTGGATTTCCTGCTCCTCACTAAACCATTCCTTAAAATAATGCAGCCGGACATTGCGGTATCGCACGCTATCCGCCATCAGATCAAACAGATTTCGGAAGGATTGCCCGAAAACGGGATCAGAAAACATATGCTCTGCCCGGGGATGTTCCCGAAGTGCCTTCCATCCCAGAGCCTCTTTCCTTGAAAAACCCGGCACAATCCCATCATATTTTAAATATGCCAATTGGGCAAAGGCCATGGCATCTACCATGGAAAAGGGCGCCTCCTGAAAGGATTTCTGCCCGTAAGTTTTTACATATGCAATAAGATTTTCTTTCATATAGAATCATTTACCTTATTAAAATTAGTTACTTCATTCCAGATCTTTATGACTATTGTTTCACATTCCGGCCGGCCCCAATCAGAGAATCTGAAAAATATCCGCGGACTTTGAACCTGAAAAGTCCAGCTTTGATCCTGTCAAAACCGGACTTTCCAAAGTTCTTTCCTTTCGTTACATGGATTTTCGTTCCGCGATCTCCGCCATTTTCGCCGCGTTCAGACGGGTATCGCCATGTACACGGCTGTAGGACAGATACCCATTCATACGATCGATCTTTGTCAGGTTCCGGGAACCACATACCGGGCAAACATCCATCTCCAATTCCTGATGGCCGCAGTCATCGCAGTAAGCCAGAGACAAATTAACGCCCTCATAATAACCCAGTTCCATCGCTCTGCGAATCAGCGCCTTTACCGCATTGATATTATAGTCAATCGGATAACGGACATACTGAATCTTACCGCCGTTGCACAACTCCCAGAAACGGCCTTCCAGGTCCTGCTTCTGAATCGGCGTAATATCCTCGGAAACATGGCAGTGAAAACTATTGCTGACATAGGGGCGGTCAGACACTCCATGGACAATACCGTACATCTTACGGAACTGTTCCACCTGCAGTCCGCAAAGACTTTCTGCGGGTGTCCCATAAATGGCATACAAAATACCGTCCTCTTTCTTGTATACAGCAATTTTATCATTAATATACCGGAGTACTTCCAGCGCAAATGCCCCATCTTCCGCTATGGATTTTCCATTGTACAATTCCTGTAACTCATTCAGGGCCGTGATACCGAAGGATGCCGTCATTGGTTTTAAGATGGAACGAATCTTTTCCTGAGGTTTCAAGTGGCCTCCATAGAAACCGCCTTCGCAGTAAGCCAGCGGATTGGTGGAGGCTTTCATCTCGCCCAGATAATCGTACGTACGTTTATGCAGGCTGCGGATCATTTCCAGATAGAAATCCAGCGTCTCATAGAAATCCGTATTCTCAGAACGGGATTTTGCCAGAATCATCGGCAGATGGAGACTAACCGCGCCAATATTAAACCGTCCCACAAATACCGGCACATCCTGATCATCCGCCGGTTCCATACCGCCCCGCTCATACCAGGGGCTTAAAAAGGCACGGCAGCCCATAGGACTGATGACTTTCCCATATTTCTGATACATACTGGATATATAACCCTCTCCGCTCATGGACAGCCAGTCCGGATACATGGTCTTTGCAGAGCAGGCCACACCAGCCTCAAAAACGTCTTCACAGACACAGCCAGGCTCATGAATCGCCTTATCATAGAGAAATACGATCTTCGGAAACAGCACGGGTTTCTTATGATTGGCTTTTCCCTGTCCTTCCTTATGTACCTGCAAAAGGGAAATCGATATCATCTTCTCAAATTTTCCTGTTCCCAGTCCCAACGTCACAGTCACGAAAGGATAATCACCGCGGGAAGAACCTACCGTATTCAGTTTATATTCAATTCCCTGCCATCCCTGGTCACAGTCACGGCAAACCTTATCCCAGGCATAGGTGCGGGCTCTTTCCTCCCGGCCTTCCCAGGATTCATCAGCATATTTCAAAAATTCCGTATAATATTTATTATAACTTTTCTGCGCATAGGGAGCCAGAATTTTATCCACTTCCGGCACCGTAAACCCACCGTACTGCTGCGCCGCGGTACTTAGAATAATATCACCCATAACATCAAACGCCGTATCCAGGGTCTTTGGCTCATTGTACCAGACATTTCCCATCTCAAAACCATCTTTTAAGACGGAAGCCACATCAAACAGACAGCAATTCATGGTATCCAGACGGGCCGACTGGTCGTGGATATAGATATACCCATCCTTACAAGCCTGCAATTCATTACGGTTCATGAAAAATTTGCGGTACAGCTCTTTATTCAGTTCATTAAAAATCAGGCTGCGCTTCGTCGCCACCAGAGCGCTGTCCGTATTCGCGTTACTTTTATCACCGATATAGCGAATCGACTGGCTCTTGGTATATACCTCATCCATCATATGAATGAAATCAATTTTGTAATTGCGGTAATCCCGGTAACTTTTCGCTACGGATGGGTTGACTTTCTCAAGAGCCCCCTCCACAATATTATGCATATCCTGAATCGGAATACCATTTTTTCGTTTCTGATTTAGCTTTTCTGCCTGCTCGGTAGCATAATCACAAATAAAAGAAACTTCCTCCGGTGAAAACTGATAAAGCACCCTTCCGGCCGATTTATTTACGGCCCGGATAATCTTTTCCGCGTTAAATTCCTCACGGGTTCCATCTTTCTTAATTATATATACCATATCTTGTATAATCTCCTTTATCTTAAATCTATATATAGTTGTCCGTAGTGGATTTAGTATACCATGTATGTATATAAAAGAAAAGAGAAAACTACATTAAATTTTTTATATACCGGCCGTTTTACTCATTAACATAGAGGGAAGGTACCAGCCGCGCTTCGGGCTGCCCGCCATCTAAAATCTCAAAGTTGATGCTTTCGTCCGCCCCGATCCACACATTGCGATGGACATTGCTATTGTAAATCCTGTCTGCATCCAACGTATACCAGGTGGTGTATCCGTCTTCATCTTCAATAGAAATCAACACTTCACCCTTCACAGCCGTCAGATCATAGTAACCCGGTTCAAAATCCACACCTGCTGTCATTGGTTCCGTTCCAATCTCTACTTCTTCTGTTATGGGATTTTCCATTGCCAGGGACAGTTCCTGGGCATTCTCCGTATCTAAGGTAACCGCATGGGTGGAATCAATATTTAAATAAGCGCCGTCATAAAGACGGATATCGGAGATGGTGATTGTCCCATTCTGGCTGACCGACACCGGCGGATCCTGGTTTGTCACCTCATAGGAACCGTCGGGATTATAATAATTTTCCAGATACCAGACCTGATAAATATCATTCTCCCAGTCAAATAGTTCGATACGGGTATAATCACCGTGGTTTCCCGTAATCTCATAAACACCTTCCGGCAAATTACAGCCTACCAGATACTCTCCTTCATCCAGCATATAAGTTTCTGCCGTTCCGTTGTCGGGTATTTCTCTCGTGACACCGCCGTAAACTGCCTCTTCAAACGTCTGGTCCGCGTAAGTATCCCCATCTTTTCCTACTGCTTCCCGAAACTGGTCTATGTAATAATCAACTGTATCCGACAGGGAATCCAGAACACCCTGGTCCTCCAATATATCAAACAGAAGCGGCAGCACCACCACCAACAGCGTGACGATGCCCAGCCAGGGATGTTTTTTCTTCTCATCTGACGTCTTTTTCGTGTTATTCGCAGCAGTTTTACCCGCCGCTGTTTTTTGCGGCACGGTCCGGGCAGAAGCAGCTGTCCCGGTTTTATTCAGATCAAACATGCGAATGATACTTTCGGAGGGCGCCATACGGTCCCCATCGTTTTTCTCCTTTGAACGCTTCGGCATACGGGGTACGTTCGGTACCGGCGTCTTACGATTTCCCGGTTCTTCATTCACTTTTGCATCGACATGCGTCGGTCTGCATTCATTTAAATAATAAATTCCTTTATCTTCCCGGTAATACATACCGCATTCCGAACAGCGTCCTTCCACAACATGACCGCCGCACAGCTTACATCGCATCTGCCGCATACCCATCCCTCCTTATGTCTTCAGATGATTCAAGCGTATCATACTTCTTTTTTCAAATCAATGTTATTTTTACAGTTGTATTCAACCCGATTTTTGATATAATAGAACCGTTGACTGGCAAGTTAAGAGGAGGAAAGTTATTATGGATCGATTCATCATACCCCAGAACTATGAACCCGCGTTAAGTTTACACGACACACAGATTGGAATCAAAACAGTGAAAGATTTCTTTCAGAAGACTCTGTCCGAGCGTCTGAATCTGCTGCGTGTTTCCGCACCGCTTTTTGTTGACCCGCATTCCGGACTGAATGACAACTTAAATGGCGTAGAACGCCCAGTCAGCTTTGATATCAAGGAAGCACCGGGACAGAATGCGGAAATCGTACATTCCCTTGCAAAATGGAAACGCTATGCGCTGAAAAAATATGGATTTTCCCATGGAGAAGGACTTTACACAGACATGGTGGCCATCCGCAGAGACGAGGATACCGACAATATTCATTCCATCTATGTGGACCAGTGGGACTGGGAGAAAATCATCTACCGGGAAGAAAGAACCGTAGATACCTTAAAACAGGT
>CAYRTA010000120.1:0-7160 GCA_964427045.1 uncultured Hoministercoradaptatus sp.
TTTACCATCTCCGGCGCCGCAAATGCCTCATCCGTATTGCAGTCCAATTCATCCGGTCCCTCTTTAATACAATCCACCGACACCTGCGCATCCGAAGATAGCGCGGCTTTTAGCATCATTTCTCTGGCATCCATGATCTCTCTGGTCATAGCCTTATCAGACATAATGACTTTTATTTTCATACCGCAACTCCATTTTTCTTAGCAGAGAATTTATGTAATACAAAGACAACCACAATCAGCACAACAGCGCCCGCAATCAAAAGCAGCGGCGTCGTTGCCCAGCCTGCAATCAGAAACAGGATACCACATACAATGCCCGCTGTCACGGCGTAAGGCATCTGGGTTCTAAAGTGGTCGATATGGTCACAGGCCGCACCAATGGAAGCCAGAATCGTCGTATCGGAAATCGGTGAGCAGTGGTCACCTACAACCGAACCACTGATAATCGCCGCGGAAATCAGAGGTAAGGATACGCCCAGATTGATGGCCATCGGCATACCAATGGGGAACAAAATCGCCATGGTTCCCCAGGAAGTACCTGTGGCAAAGGACATAACAGCGCCCATAACAAACAAGATAAAGGCCAGTACGCCGGGATCCAAAAAGCCCTGGGTGATCGTAACAAGATAATCGGCGGTGCCCATGGTTCCATTTACACCGGATAATGCCCAGGCCAAAGTTAATACCACGCACATAAACATCATATTGGCCCATCCGCCTTCGATGATTTTCATACATTCTTTAAAAGTATAGATTTTATCCTTTACGCACAGAATAATCAATACAACCAGGCCGCTTAAAAATCCGGATGCAATAGCCGTTCTGATATCGCTTCCCGCAACCTTTGTATGCCACAGGCCAAGCTTGCTTAAATAAGCAAAAATCACAACCAGCAATACAACCAGCGGAATCACCATGGTGCTGACCTTTGCCTTCGACACATCAAAGTTTTCTCCCATCTTATTCTCGCCACGCATAGGTTCTCCGCCCTCCCGGATGGTCTGTCCGGTTTTAATGGCACGATTCTGCGCTGCCAGCATAGGACCGTAATCCCAGGAAGTCACGGCCATCAAACCAGCCATAAACAAAGTCAAAATCGCATAGAAATTATAGGGAACACATTGGGTAAAGATCTCAAATCCTGTTGTATCCGTGATGGCCGCATTGGCCAGTTCCGTATCAATGAGGCCCTGGGTATAAACGCCCCAGCCGATAATCGGAATCAAAGCACAAATCGGCGTTGTGGTACAGTCCAGAATGTAAGAAAACTTTTCTCTGGATACCCGGAGTTTTTCCGCCAAAGCTTCGAAAATCGGGCCCACAATCAGGGAGTTGCCGCTATCGGTAAACCAAACAATCAAACCGCCAATCCAGATACCAGTTTCACATTTTCTGCGGGAATTTACCCATTTCGTTACTTTATTGGTAAATGCATACGCACCGCCAGACTTGGTCAATAGCGCTACAAATCCTCCGATGATGGTCATCATAATCAAGCCCTGCACATTTACTTCATCGGTCAGCGCGCCAAAGATATAGTCATGAATCATGCTGGTAAATCCTACCAGCGGGTTAAAACCTCCAATGATGGTGGCGCTGACGAATACGGTCACAAACAGGGAAATAATAATATTCTTTGTGATCAATGCCAACGCAATTGCTAATACCGGGGGCACCAGCGAAAGAATTCCAAAATTAGCATCCATTTTCTCTCCTCCTCAGTTTTTACATTTCAGGGTTACACGCTCCGCCTTTCCTTCAGGCAATACTCATACAATTCACCTCCCGTTGCAAACCATACGCCTTCATGTGCTGTCATGAATTCAAAAAATTCTTTCACCATTGCAGATTTTCCCGGACTTCCCATGGTCTGGGGATCCAGCTGCATCGTGTAGCACAGATTGTGATTATAGTGTCCTGTAAATTCATCCTTCCAATTGGAAAGAACATTACTGTAGTTCGCGATGCGGCCCTGCCCAAAGGGGAAAGCCGGACGATAATTGAAAGCAAAATACGGCAGATCAAAATTCGCCCACTGCATAGGAATCTGAAGCATCTGATCTCCCTTCTCATTCACCTCCATAAAATAAGGTCTGTCATCATCAAAAAGATCACTGGAATATTTCATGCCATATTCCCTGGCTATATTTAACGTTTCCAGCATAAGATCTCCAATAGGCGCCCGAAAGCCCGCCGGTTTCCGGCCGCAGGCCTGTTCAATGGCCTCCACCGCCTTTTTTATGCGCTCCCTCTGTTCCTCGAAACTATACAAAGACAGATTTTCATACGCATAACCGTGACATGCGATCTCATGTCCCTGTTTCACAATCCTGCGGATGGCCTCGGGATAGGTCTCGGCCGTCTTTCCCGGCACAAAAAAGGTTGCCCTGATATGAAATTCATCCAATAAATCCAAAAGCCGGGGCAGGCCATGGGTCATTCCATACTGACCGAGGGATAGGGTTTTCGGCATATCCACCGCTCTTTCATCCAGTGAAATCCAGAAAAACTCCGCAGCCAGATTGATCGTTATAAATGCCACACATTTTTTACCTTCCGGTAAATTCATTCCTTTTGCGTACATTCTTTACTCCTCCCCCTGCTTCTTTCTCGGATAAGCCTTCCGCCAGTATGCCGCAATCTCGCTTCCGGTTGCAATCCACACATCGTCATAGGAGGTCACTTCCCTTAAGACCTCTTCCAGCACCAGATTCCTGCCTGGCGCCCCGGAAATCTGCGGATGCATAAGAAACGAAATGCATAATCCCAGATCATGATATCCCCGGAACTCGCGAATATCATTATCCTGTACGGCTCTGTAACAGCTAATGCGGTCCAGACCCGCCGGTTCCGCGGGATAGACACTATATGCCTGCGCCACATAATCATCCAATTCCCATTTGGAAGGGATCTCAACCAGATCGGATTCCTCTCCGTCAAGAATGGTATAATAGGGCTTATCATCCCCACGCATGGAACTGGAATAAGAAAATCCCATTTCCGATAAAAGGTAAGGAGTCCGCACATGCCAGTCCCCTGACGGAGTCCGGAAACCAGCCGGTTCTTTTCCCGTAAGTTCTTTGATGATGCGCTGCGTCTTTCTCAGGATTTCCCGCTGTTCTTCTACGGTCTTTTCCACAAAACGCTCATGGGTATATCCATGATTACCAATCTCATGGCCTGCCTCAGCGATTCTTTGTATCACCGCCGGATTCTGTTCGGCCACGAAACCAGGTACGAAAAAGGTCGCTTTTACTCCATATTGATCCAGCAAATCCAATATCATATCCACGCACCGGTTCGGACCATACTGTCCGATGGAGCGGGCACGGATTAACTGATCTGCGTTGGGTTCGTCCGCCGACATATTCCGCCAAATTACATCTCCGTCCAAATCAAAACTGAACATGACCGCACTTTTTTTCCCCTCCGGCCATTTGATTCTATCCATTTTTATGGTTCCTCCCACCTTGATTATTTTCCTGTTGTTCACTCAGTCACCTGATCACCCAAATCTTCTGTCATTGTATCATATTTTTCCCTGTTTGCCTTCTATTTCTTTCAAAGGAATGCATTTTATTTTAATTATTCGGCCATAAGATGCTTTAGCAGCGGCCAGCCTTTGAAAAAGGCGGGCTGCGGCCTGGATGGCGGAATAGTTACATCTCATTTTTCCTGGCGGATTTTCTCCCTGGTCCAATGGTCAACGGCTGCTCTCAGTTCCTGAAAATAAGGGGAACATTTCATATTTTCTCTCCCGTATGTGAATTGCAGATCATATTCCAGGGGAAGCCAGGTGGAAAGATCGGATTCGTTATGGGAAATCAGTGCCTCCAGCTTATCCAATGCCTTATAAATCTGGGCTTCCTTCGTCTGAAGCTGCTCCATCTCATCCAGCAGATTCAGCCACTCTTCTTTCTGGGGAGAAGAAAAGCCACAAATCCAGCCGGTCAGCAATTCCTCTTCTTTTTCTCCGTCGGCAGAGGTTTTCTCAAAGGCCGGGATATCCCCCGTAAAAGCTTCTCCCAGATCATGAATCAGGCACATGCGGATCACTTTATTCATATCAGTATCCTGAAATGCTTCCTCTCCGGAAAGAAGCATAGCCATCAATGCCAGCCGCCAGCTATGGTCGGCAATGCTCTCCTTTCGCTCCTTCGTCGTATAACAGTGGCGGGTATTTACTTTCAGTCTTGCAGCCACCGATAAAATATCCAAAAACTCCTGTGCCCTCATCTGTTCCTCCCTGGTTTCCTATAAAATTTTCCCTATGCGCAAAAGCCATGGCCCGCCTTCTTTGGCGAGTCATGGCTATTCCTCATCACTCCGTTACGATTTGATTGTCTGAGATTTTGATCCCATATCGTTCCAGATCTACTTTACCGTCAGTCACTTCAATTCCATCGGCTCTCAGTAATCTGGCCTGGGCTCCGGCGCCGCCGAAAGCGAACTCTCCGGATAATTCTCCCCTGGCGTTTACCACCCGGTAGCAGGGAATGCCATCCGGGTCCGGATTTCTGTGAAGGGCATTTCCCACCGCCCTCGCCATCTTCTTATCCCCGGCAAGAAAAGCAACCTGGCCATAAGTGGCTACCTTACCTTTGGGAATCGTCCTGACAGCCACATAGATCCGTTTTGACGGGCTATCGGTAACCAGATCATAGCTTTCCGCAATCATCCGCCGGATATCGCCGTCGGGAACCGTCCCGTCCAGAATAATGGTATTCCAATGCTCCTTATTCTGATGCCAGCCGGCAATCACCGACGTATATGCCTCTCTCCAGAAATCTCTCCACTCCACGCTCACTTTCACATTCAGGTTGATATACCCCTCTCGTTCATAGGTCCACAGGAAAGCTTTCTTGCTTCCTTTTACCCTGACCAGCTGCCAGTTCGGATCATGAAACGGGGCTTCCTGATATGTATCGGGAAAGGACAGGCCATATGCCAATGCTTCTTGTCTGGTCCTCAATGTCTGCTCACCTCTGCCCTGAATCCGTTTTCTCTCACCGTTTCCTCGGTATTTGTCTGCTGCCAAATTCTCTGACGCAGACTTAACGTTCCATGGCACTTCTGCGTGCTTCCAGTTCCTGCGTCATCTCACCTCTTATACTATCCAATTTATAAAAATAAGTCAATACGGCAATTAAAACACACAAGATAATCGGAATCCAGATAAAACAAATTTCAATATAGGAAAGAGCTTTGTCGGTCTGTACCGCATTGGCCACATAACCGCCGTTTTTCAAAAATGCTCCGATAATGAAACTGGTCAGTCCCATACCGCCTTTTACAAAGAATCCCTGGAATGCGGCGATCAAACCGGCCACACTGGCATTCTTCTTGTATTCGGAATAATCGATGACGTCCGGTTGCATAGCGAAGGTAATACCAAAGATCCCATAGATACCCAGACCGGTAATCACCAGTCCTGCCAAAAGACAGAATGCGGAACTTCTGCCGACAAAAATCAGTAAATCACCAGCCACATACAGGATAATGCTGAAAAACATCAGGCTTCTCTTACTGAATTTCTTCTCCAGAGCGGGAAGCAAAAGCAGCATAGGCAGACCGGAAAGAATACCTAAGATACCAACCAGAGAAAGCCAGTCGGTTCTTCCCAGATTATACTTAAAATAATAGATAACCGTCGTACTTCTTACTACATAGAGAGAGAAATAGAACAGATTTAACAGAAACAGAATCCATGCCTGCCCGGTCAGGCCCTTGAAATCGTCCTTCAAAGAGGAGTGTTTCTGGTTGACAGTCGGCGGAACCACTTCCTTGGTGCTGGCAAATGTCACAAAGAAAATGCACATTGCGGCAATACCATAAATCGTCATTGTTGTCAGATATCCTCTGGCCTCGTTTCCTTTTCCAAAGAATTCTACCAACGGCGCGGTAATGGACATGACAATCGCAGTACCTGCCATGGCACAGATCATTCTCGTTGATACCAGAATATCTCTTTCATGAACATCTGAGGTCAGTCTGGGAACAATTGTGTTAAGCGGGATATTTACCACCGTATATGCCGTACACAGCAGACAATACGTGATGTAAGCCCATACCAGTTTACCGGTTCCCCCGAAATTGGGGATATAAAATGTCATAAAAGTAAATACGGCGAAGGGTACGGCGCCAAACAGGAAGTAGGGTCTTCCCTGTCCCCACCGGGTATGAGTCCGGTCCACGATCAGTCCCATTCCGGTATCTGTAAGAGCGTCAATAAATTTCGTTACCAGCATCATCGTGCCGGCGGCCGCCGCCGTAATTCCAAAAACATCTGTATAAAAAACCATCAGATACGATGCCATGGTACTGAAAACCAAATTGCATCCCAGATCACCAATACCATATCCTATACGCTTTCCCCATTTTTTCATATCCGTCTCCTTTTCTACCAGGTCATAGCCTCAATGGCTGTCTTTTCAATAGCTAATCCTGCTTTGTAATGATCCATAAAGACTTCAAAGCCTTCAATCTCTTCCTTACCGGGGGTAATGGTTTCACCGGACAATTCCCGGAATATCCTTTGATCCAGATATTCTTCCAGTTTCTCATCCTGCTTTTTGTCAATCAGATAAGCCGCCAGCAGGGCAATTCCCCATGCTCCGCCTTCACTGGCCGTATCCATGACCGTAACCGGCGCGCCGACGGCTGCTGCCAGATACCGCTGTCCGACTCCCTTCGTCTTAAAGAATCCGCCGTGGCCCATAATCCGTTCCACCTTCACCTTTTCATCTTCCATCAGGATATCCAGTCCCAGCTTTACAGCCCCAAGGGAAGTATACAGATGTACTTTCATGAAATTAGCAAGGTTAAACTTACTTTCGGCCGTCCGCAGAAATGCCAGGCGTCCCTCATTTAACATGGTAATGTTTTCACCGGAATAATATCCGTAGGCGAGAAGGCCGCCGCAGTCTGCATCTCCTTTTAGAGATTCCGTATACAAGGTCTCGAACAGTTTTCCCGTATCCATGGGATTTCCTGTCAGTCTGGCAAATTCTCCAAATAAGCCAACCCAGGCATTTAAATCCGAAGTGCCGTTATTGGCATGTGACATTGCGCAGGGGAATCCGGTAGGTGTGGTAACCATATCAATTTCCCGGTAAACTTTACTTAGCTGTTTTTCCAATACGATCATGGCGAAGGTAC
>CAYRTA010000121.1:0-7134 GCA_964427045.1 uncultured Hoministercoradaptatus sp.
AGTACCCAGTTAAACAGTATCGTTATGGCAATGGCCGGAGCAGACCGGATTTTCCGCCTGCTGGATGAAAAGCCGGAAACGGATGACGGATATGTAAAGCTGGTTAACGCAACCATAGAGGATGGAGAACTGACCGAGTGTTCCAGACGTACAGGACGCTGGGCATGGAAACATTACCATAAAGCCACGGATACCACTACGTATCAGCAGCTGGAGGGCAGTGTGGTGTTCAACGGTGTGGATTTCGGCTACACAGATGAGAAAATGGTTCTGCATGATGTGAAGCTGTATGCGAAACCGGGCCAGAAAATTGCCTTTGTCGGTTCCACCGGCGCAGGTAAAACGACAATTACCAATCTGATTAACCGGTTCTATGATATTCAGGATGGCAAGATCCGTTATGACGGCATCAATGTCAATAAAATTAAGAAGGCCGACCTTCGCCGCTCTCTGGGTATCGTATTGCAGGATACACAGCTTTTTACGGATACGGTTATGGAGAATATCCGATATGGCAAGCTGGATGCCACCGATCAGGAGGTAATTGCGGCGGCGAAGCTGGCAAATGCCGATGGATTTATCCGTCGTTTGCCCAATGGATACCAGACGATGCTTCGCAATAACGGCGCGAACCTGAGCCAGGGACAGCGGCAGCTTCTTGCCATCGCCCGTGCGGCGGTAGCTGATCCGCCGGTATTGATTTTGGATGAGGCGACTTCTTCCATCGATACCCGTACGGAGAAACTGGTGCAGGATGGCATGGACCGCCTGATGGCGGGAAGAACCACCTTTGTCATTGCCCACCGTTTGTCTACGGTACGAAACAGCGATTGTATTATCGTACTGGAAAACGGCAGAATTATTGAGCGCGGTACCCACGAGGAATTGATTGCTCAAAAAGGAAAATACTATCAGCTTTATACTGGAAACAGTGGAGGATTATAAGCAAGATAAGCAAAAAAGGCTCCGAAAGGGGCCTTTTTTTGGCTGCATATTCTTTCTTGACTTTCTTATTTGGGAAGTATATTATAGTTAGGGTAAACTAACATATAGGAAATATATAGAAGGGCCGTTTCAAAATACGGTAAAGGAGAGGGATATGTTTCTGGAAATCAATCAAATCAGGAAGTCCTTTGGAGAGGGTGACAGCCGTGTCGATGTATTAAAGGGGATCGACCTTCAAATCGAAAAGGGAGAGTTTTGTGTTTTATTGGGGCCGTCCGGCTCCGGAAAATCTACATTATTAAATATTATCGGGGGTATTGATCAGGCGGATTCGGGAGATATCCGTATTTTGAATGAGCGGATGGCGGACATGAATGAAAGAAAACTGACGCAGTACCGGAGAAAGCATTTGGGTTATATTTTTCAGTTGTATAATCTGATTCCCAATCTGACAGTGCGTGAGAATATTGAGGTGGGTTCTTATTTAAGTGATCATCCGCTGGATGTGGATGAATTGTTGGAGACACTGGGGCTTACCGAACACAGGGATAAACTGCCCAATCAGCTTGCCGGGGGACAGCAGCAGCGGACAGCCATAGGACGGGCCATTGTCAAAAATCCCAGTATCCTGCTGTGTGATGAACCGACGGGCGCGCTGGATTTTCGAACTTCCAAAGAAATTTTAAAACTGATTGAGACGGTCAGCCAGCGATATGGCAATACGATCGTCATGGTAACCCATAACGATGCCATCAAACATATGGCGGATCGAGTGGTGCGGCTGCGTGACGGACAAATCCGGGATAATTACCGAAATGAGACGAAAATACCGGCCCAGGATCTGGAATGGTAAGGAGGCGTCCCATGAAAAATCCATTATATAGACGGCTGCCGCGGGAATTGAAAAGTGAATTTGGTAAATATCTGGTCATTTTTCTTCTGATGGCTGCCACGATCGGAATTGTATCCGGCTTTTTGGTTGCTGACGGCAGCATGATCGTTGCCTATCAGGGAAGCTTTGAAAAATACAATGTAGAAAACGGGAATTTTCGCGCAGCCAGCCAGATGAATAAAGCCCAGATTAAGGCCGTGGAAAGTCAGGGCGTCACATTATATGAAAATTATTACATAGAAAAAGCGCTGACTAATGAGAGCACGCTGCGTATTTTCAAAAACCGTCAGGAAGTGAATCTGGTCTGCCTGATGGAAGGCGCATTTCCGTCCGCGGAGGGGGAAATCGCCATTGACCGTATGTATGCGGTGAATAATAAGTTATCGGTGGGAGACGTCATAAGCAGCGGGGACCGAACCTGGGTAATCACAGGTCTGGTAGCCCTGCCGGATTACAGTTGTCTGTTTTCGGATAATAACGATTCTATGTTTGACTCCCTGAAATTTGGCGTGGCTATTGTGACGCCGGAAGAATTTGACGGATATTCCAAAGACTGGATGAACTGGAGTTATTCCTGGAAATATGAAAAAGAACCGGCGGACGAAGCCGAGGAAAATGAAGTTGCGGAAGATCTTATGAAAGTTATGAATCAGGAGGTCAATCTGGAGACTTATATTCCCCGTTATGCCAACCAGGCCATTCAGTTTACCGGTGATGATATGGGCAGTGACAAAGCGATGATGATTATTTCCTGTATATTGTCATTGTCATCATGGCCTTTGTGTTCGGTGTGACGATCAGTAATACGATTACAAAAGAAGCCAATGTTATCGGCACCCTTCGGGCTTCCGGCTATACAAAGGGAGAATTGATCCGGCACTATATGGCGATGCCCGCTCTGGTGACCGTAATCGGCGCCATTGTAGGGAATATACTGGGGTATACCGTGATCAAAGACGTCTGTGTGGGGCTTTATTACGCCAGTTACAGTCTGACCTCCTATGTGACCATATGGAGCGGGGAAGCGTTTTTGCTGACAACCGTGGTACCGTTATTCTTAATGCTGATCATTAACTTTTTTGTACTGCGGAGAAAATTGTCGCTGCCGCCGCTGAAATTCTTACGGCGGGATATCAGTCAGAAGAGGCAGAAACGGGCTATAAAGCTGAATTACCGGATTCCCTTTTTCGGAAGATTCCGCCTGCGGGTGATCTTTCAGAATATCAGTAATTATGTGGTGCTGCTTGTCGGTATTCTATTTGCCAATTTACTTCTGATGTTCGGGCTTTTGCTTCCCTCCATCCTCAGTGATTACCAGGAAGAGATCAGTGAAAATCTGCTCAGCGATTATCAATATATGCTGCAGATACCCTATAATGCCCTGAATGAAAACCGCAAACTGGAAAGTATGCTGGCTCTTATGAAGTTTCAATACGCAGTGGAAACAGAGAACGAGGATGCGGAAAAATTCAGTGCCTATTCGCTGGTTTATCAGACAGATTCCCAGGAAGAAGATATTACCATGTATGGAATCGAGACCGATAGCCGCTATATTGATCTGGATGTTTCCGAAGGGCAGGTATATATTTCTTCGGCCTTTGCCGATAAATTTGGCATCAAAGAAGGCGATACCATCTGTCTGAAAGAAAACTATGAGGACGATACCTATACGTTTCAGGTAGATGGAATCTATCACTATAATGCGGCGCTTACCTTGTTTATGGGGCGGGAGGAATTAAACCGTACGTTTGATCTGGGTGATTCCTATTTTGGCGGCTATTTTTCCGATAGTGAGATTACCGATATTGATGATACCTACATCGGATCGGTGATTGATCTGGAGGCTTTGACCAAGATTTCCCGGCAGCTGCAAATTTCCATGGGTGGGATGATGAACATTGTCAATGGATTTGCGGTCGTGATGTTTATGATCCTTGTCTACCTGTTGTCAAAGATTATCATTGAAAAAAATGCCCAGTCCATTTCTATGGCCAAGATTCTGGGATATACTAACGGGGAAATCAGCAGGCTTTATATTCTGTCTACTTCCATTGTGGTAGTTGTGTTTTTGCTCATCAGCCTGCCCATTGAATATGAGGCGATGAAGTTTCTCTTCCGAATCATGATGCTGACGCTGACAGGCTGGATTACTTTTTATGTGGACCCCATTATTTATGTGGAGATGTTCGTAATGGGACTGGTTACTTACGGAGTGGTGGCGCTGCTTGAATACCGAAAAGTGCGCCGTGTACCGATGGATGAAGTTTTGAAGAATGTGGAATAGGGAGGCAGGAGCGTGATGAAAAGAAAGTATTTGGAAAAGGCGGCGGCTATAACGCTTGCGGCGGTAATGGTGACAGGGTCTGCCCTATCTGTATTGGGAAAAACGAACAGCGATGCCGGGCAAAGTGCAAAAGAGACAACGGATAAGGAAGCGGATTCCTTTGCGGACGCTGGCGGCAAAGATAAAAAAGAATCATCCCCTACCAAAGATAAAGAAGAAACCGTTTATGTCACGGCGGATGCGGCTGGTAATCCCACAAAGACAGAGGTCAGTGTCACCTTAAAAAATCCGGGAGATACGGATGAAATCGAAGATTATACAACCCTTTCTGATATTAAGAATAAAGAAGGGGATGAGGAATATACCCAAAAATCCGATGGCACCCTGCTTTGGGAAAATCACGGGGAAGATATTCAGTACGAAGGAACTTCCGATCAGGACCTGCCCCTTTCGGTAAAGGTGACCTACTATCTGGACGGAAAGAAAATCAGCGCCGATGAAATCGCCGGAAAAAGCGGTTCGGTGAAAATCCGGTTCGATTATGAAAATCATACGACGGCGGCAGTGAAAGCAGATGACGAAACAGTGGCCGTACCGTTTCCGTTTCTGGTATTTTCTACTGCTTTTCTGTCGGAGGATGTATTTTCTGATATTGAAGTGACCAATGGAAAAGTACTCTCAATGGATGGAGAAGCCGTGGCTTTGGGATATGCGCTGCCGGGGGTGGCGGACAGTCTGAATCTGGGGGACTTTGAGCCTACGGAGGGGTTGGAGCTTCCGGAATATGTGGAAATTACGGCCCAGACCGATAATTTCAAACTGGATTTTACGGCGACGGTGGTTACCGGGGGGCTGTTTTCCGAGCTGGAGGATGAGGATTTCCAGGATTTGGATGAACTGACAGACGATATGGAAGAGCTGTCGGAAGCTTCCCAGGAGTTGGTGGAAGGAACAGATGCTTTATATGATGGAATCGTGACGTTTGCTTCGTATCTGGCGGAATATGCCAGTGGTATGGAAGCTTTGGCCGATGGAAGCAGCCAGTTGACTGCCGGTATCCAGACGTTATATGAAAATACGGCCGCAATCCAAAGCGGCGCGGCCGCTTTACAGTCTGGCCTGGAAGGGATCAACGGGGCCCTGGCAAACGTTTCCGTCCCCGCCAGTCAAAGTGGATTGGAGGAAGTGATAACGGCAGCCTCTGCCTTTATGGCAGATACGGTCGGCGTGGCTACCCAGGTTTCTTCTTTAAATGGATTTTTGGCCCAGGCAGAACAGGTCAATGCCAGCATCCAACAGGCAGCGTCGGAGCTTTCCCAGATTCCCGCATCCTCCTGGCAGATAACCGCAGGAAATCCGGCTTATGAGAATGTAAAAAATTATCTGGAAGGGACGGATTTGCCCCAGGAGATGAAGGATGGAATTCTGGCACAGATTCCGCAGACCATAACGGCGGACGGTATGAACAGTGAAGCATATGCCCAGGTGACGGCTATTGCCGGAAGTCTGGAATCTCTTTCTCTGACCGTTCCTGATTTATCAGAGATGAATGCGCTGGCCCAGGATATGGAGACGCAGCTTCAGATCATTTCTGCCCACGGAGAAGAATTGGCCGGTATATCCGACAGTCTTAGCGCCATGTCCGGCTATGTGGAGGAATTAAAGGGTGGAATTGCGGCATTGACCGCAGGCAGCGCAAAGCTGAGTGCAGGCATGGAGGCCTTTGGCCAGGGGATGGAACAGCTTTACGGCGGTTCTGTGACGCTGACTGCAGGCGCCGCCACGCTGGCGGGTGCAGGAGGAGCCATGGGAGAAGGACTGGCAGTTCTGTCCGAAGGTATGCTGGCACTTCGGGATGGCTTTACGGAATTTGATGAAGAAGGTATCCAGAAACTGGCCGATCTGGCAGGCGAAGATCTTCATGATGTGATTGTTCGTCTGAAAGCATTGAAAAAGGCGGATGCCTCCTATACAAATTTCAGCGGTATCCAGGATGGAAAGACCGGAAGTGTCCGGTTCATTATTGAGACAGATGGAATTGATCCGGAAAAAACATCATAAAAAAAGATAAAATAGAGGTTTCAAAATAAATTCAGTTGTACTATAATAACTATGGCGACGGGGGACCGGATTTATTTGGAACCTCGTTGTTTTGGTACCGGGATGCCGTTGACATTCCTGGAAGAGAATTACAGCCGGATATGCCAGGACGGGTATCCGGGGAAAAGGAAAGGAGTGAGTGTATGGGTGATTTGGCGGAGAGATTGACGGAGGAACTGAATTGTGAAACCGTATTTTCCATCACGCTGCCAGGGAACATTGTGATTGACGTTGCGGAATCCGTAGTGGTTACCTGGATTATTATGGTCTTGCTGATCGCGTTGGCCATCTTTCTTACGCGTGATTTGAAAATCGATCACATCAGTAAACGACAGGCGATCGCTGAAACCATCGTCACGAAACTGACCGGATTGGTCGAAGGTATGCTGGGACCGGAAGGAAAACAGTATGTCACATATTTGACAACCATCCTGCTATATATTGGCGTAGCTAATATTATAGGCTTATTTGGTTTCAAGTCACCAACGAAGGATCTTAATGTTACGCTGGCACTGGCATTGATGAGTATTGTACTTGTGGAAGCTGCCGGTATTTACCAGCACGGCGTACTAAAATGGCTTCATAAATTCACCGAGCCCGTTGCTATAGTAACGCCGATTAATATCCTCGAACTATTTACCAGACCATTGTCGTTATGCATGCGATTGTTTGGAAATGTTCTGGGGGCATTCGTCATCATGGAATTGATCAAGACAGTAGTTCCCATATTTTTGCCGGCGGTTTTCAGTCTGTATTTTGATTTATTTGACGGGCTGCTGCAGGCGTATGTATTTGTGTTTTTGACATCGCTGTATATTAAGGAAGCTATTGAATAAGAATCTAAATAGAAGAAAGGAAGAATATTATGAGTTCATTAATCGCTATTGGAGCAGGTATTGCAGTTTTAGGAGCA
>CAYRTA010000122.1:0-7069 GCA_964427045.1 uncultured Hoministercoradaptatus sp.
AGGGTATTTTGAGCCGACACGAGATCTACGCTACCGGTACTACCGGGCGCAGGATTGAAGAGGCAACAAATTTGCATGTCCATAAGTTTCTTGCCGGTTCCGTAGGCGGAGATAAGCAGTTTACTGCCATGATAGAAAGAAATGCCATGGATATGGTAATTTTGTTCCACAATCCTAATATCGTAGAAACGAATGCAAAAGAACCGGATGTATATCTGATTGCCAGTTTCTGTGATCAATACAATATTCCGGTGGCCACGAATATAGCCACCGCGGAATCACTGATACTCGGACTGGATCGCGGCGATCTGGGCTGGAGAGAGCAGTTATAATATATGAGAGTAATAGCAGGCAAAGCAAAAAGTTTACGTTTAAAAACAATAGAAGGTATGGGAACCCGTCCTACGACGGATCGCATCAAAGAGACATTATTTAATATGATACAGTCCCACATGGCCGATTGCAGATTTCTGGATCTGTTCGCGGGAAGCGGCGGAATCGGAATTGAAGCACTTAGCAGGGGGGCTGCATTTTGCGTGTTTGTAGAACAAGATCGAAAAGCTGCCGCCTGCATTCGGGAAAACCTGACTCATACACACTTGGAGCAGCAGGCCTCCTTACTTGTGATGGATGCGTTGGCGGCTATTCGAAAATTGGATGGGGAAGCGCCGTTTGACTGTATATTTATGGATCCGCCTTATCGCATGGGCCTGGAATTCCAGGTATTGGAGGCGCTGAAAGCCACATCATTGATAGATCAAAATACATTGATTATGATAGAGGAGGCCCTGGACGAGGATATGAGTCAGGAGCGTATGCCTGGTTATATGATCATAAAAGATAAAAGATATAAGACAAACCGTCATGTGTTTGTACAAAAAGGAGATCAAAAATGACAACAGCAGTTTATCCGGGTTCTTTCGACCCGGTAACCTATGGTCATCTGGATGTGATTGAGCGGGCAGCCAAATCCTTTGACCGTGTAATTGTGGGCGTTTTGAACAATTCTGCAAAATGTCCGTTGTTTTCTGTCGAAGAACGTGTTATGATGTTAAAGAAAGCGACTGCCCGTCTTGATAATGTGGATATACGTGCTTTCAGCGGGCTGTCAGTAGAATTTGCAAAGCAATGCGAAGCCAAAGTTATTATTCGTGGTTTGCGTGCGATTACGGATTTTGAGTATGAACTGCAGATGGCACAAACCAATCGAGTACTTGCTTCGGATGTAGATACGATGTTTTTAACAACAAGCTTGGAATTTGCCTATCTCAGTTCCACGACGGTGAAAGAAGTAGCCGGATTTGGAGGAGATATTTCAAAGTTTGTACCTGCATTTGTAATGGAAGAAGTGCATAAGAAATTGAAGCAAAAAAAGTAAGGAGAAAAGAACATGAGTAGCAGAATCGAACAGATCATTGAAGAAATCGAAGAATTTGTGGAAAGTTGTAAGTATCAGCCGTTGTCTACTACTAAAATTGTGGTAAATAAAGAAGAACTGGAAGAACTTTTAAGAGAACTCCGTTTAAAGACACCGGATGAAATAAAGAGATATCAGAAGATCATCAGCAATAAAGACGCGATCCTTGCAGATGCACAGGCCAAGGCAGACGGTTTAATCGCAGAAGCCCAGGAGAAAACCAAAGAAATGGTCAGCCAGCATGAGATTATGCAAAGAGCCATCGCTCAGGCCAATGAGACCATTGCCAATGCCAACAGACAGGCACAGCAAATTCTGGATGAGGCTACCACGGACTCCAACAATATCCGCCTTAGCGCGATTGCTTATACCGATGATATGCTTGCCAATATGGAACAGATTCTTGCCACTGCCATCAATGAGTCCGGCGAGAAGTACAGAACCTATCTGAGTTCTATCCAGAGTTGTTATGATGTGGTAACCAGGAACAGAAGTGAGCTGTCACCTCAGGTAGCCTCTGGTTCTGTTGAACTTCCGGAAGAAGATGATTACTCAGATGTGGACGATTTTGAAGACGAAGATTAAGATGCAGGCTGAAAATGTCAGTACTGTATGTACGATTTTGCCAATTAAATAATCACGTAAAGATAAGGGGGTGCCATTTAGCATTCCCTTTGTCTGTGCAAGGGTAGATATCCCGCCAAACGATGTGACAGTCCATATCAGGGTATATTTCCACCCTTCCGAGAATGCGGACTGGGCAATGGCGTGAATTCCATTGGTCATTTCAATAAATCCCGTAAGAACAGGAGAGACCAGCGGAAAATCCGAACTGACATCATGTATCAGAGCAGCCGTAATGGAAAACAGAATAATATATCCGCCCAGCCGGGTGACCACTTCAAAGCCATTCATAATTGCCGTATCAAGTAATTGAGAGAAGGGCATGGATAATTGGCCGGATGTGGCCGCCGCTGTTTCTGAAACACCCTCTTTTTGCCGTTTTTCTTTCTCTTTTTTGGGGAAAGCAAATATGGTATAGTAAAAACGCATCATACAGGCCGTCAGCAACAGGGTTCCATAGAAAATGCAAAGCATAAGCCATGTGTGATGAAAGGCGTTTAGCTGATCATGAAGCAGATAGGTCAGCAAAAATACAGGACTTGCATTATTAGAAAAAGAAAGCAAATATCTGGCTTCCGAATAGCTGATTTCATTTTGACGGTAAAGTTCACCTGTCATCCGGGCGCCCATGGGATAGCCGCAAAAAAGTCCCAGCAGAAATGCATAGGCACCTGCGGGGCTTAGCCCCAGAAATGTTCTGAAAATCGCTTCCAACGGACGCAAAAGGCCCGATATTCTTCCTGTTCCAATTAAAATATCCGACAGGATACAAAAGGGAAGTAAGGATGGCAGTACAGAATAAAACCAAAGATTTAATCCCTCTTTGGAGGCAGCAAGGGCTTTCCCCGGCATGCCAATCAGATAACCCAGTAATAGGATAACAAATATCAGAAAGAACGATCGCTTCATACATGATACCCCGGTAAAAACAGTCTTCGGTAAAATATATGAAGCAGATGTTAAAAAAAGTAGTTGAGAAAAACACTTATGTTTATAGGAGGTTGACAATTATGCCAATATTAAACCATTTAGAACCGGCATCTGTCTTTTACTATTTTGAAAAGATTTGTGAAATACCCCATGGTTCCCGGAATATGGGACCCATCAGTGACTATCTGATTGCTTTTGCCAAAGAAAACGGGCTGTCCTGGTATCGGGATGACGCTTATAACGTGGTTATCTATAAAGCGGCGTCGGCCGGCTATGAAGATGCACCTGTCACGATTTTACAGGGACATATGGATATGGTGGCAGAGAAAACGGCCGGCAGTGATCATGATTTCGAAAGCGACGGTCTGGTGCTGGGAATTGACGGGGATGAGATATTTGCGGCAGATACCAGCCTTGGCGGCGATGACGGAATCGCCGTAGCTTACATGCTGGCGATTCTGGCTGACCGTACATTGGCACATCCGGCGTTGGAATGTGTATTTACAGCCAATGAAGAAATCGGACTTTTGGGTGCGCAGGCCTTTGATGCTTCCGTATTAAAAGGTAAGACCATGATTAATCTTGATTCCGATGAAGAAGGGTGTCTGTGGATCAGCTGCGCAGGCGGACGAAGTGGTATTTCCACCATTCCGATGATTTATCAGCCGATGGAGGCTGCAAAAATAGAAGTTCAGATTGAGGGACTGCTCGGCGGCCATTCCGGTGTTGATATCAGCAAGATTCGGGCCAACGCCATTCAGTTAATGGGAAGATTGTTATACGAATTAAAAGATATTGCGCCGTTCTCCATTGAATCCTTATACGGCGGTTCCAAAGATAATGCGATTCCCAGAACCTGTACGGCCGGCTTGGCAGTTGATGAAGATGACCTGGAAGCCGTCCTTACATTTCTAGCTTCTTTTGAGAAGAAAATACGGACAGAATATGCCGGTTCCGATGAGCAAATAAGAATTTACGGAACAAAGAAAGAAGAAAAAACAGTTTCCGTGCTGTCTATGATCAGCAGAGAAAAGGTGATTTTCTATCTTATGCATTTGCCTTATGGCGTCCAGAAAATGAGCGGAACTATTGAAAATCTGGTAGAAACGTCCTGTAATCCGGGTATCCTTCAATTGGATGGAGATGCCCTGGTTGTCACCAACAGCATGCGCAGTTCCCTGGGTACGGCCAAAGAATATGTATCCCAGCAAATCCAGTATTTAACGGAATTTCTGGGCGGGGATTATAAAGTAGAAGGAGATTACCCTGCCTGGGAGTATCGCAAAGATTCGCCGTTGAGAGATCGGATGGCCCGTGTTTTTGAAGAATGCTACGTTAAAAAACCGATCATACAGGCTGTCCATGCAGGATTGGAATGCGGATTATTTTATGATAAAATACCCGGTCTTGATTGTGTTTCTTTAGGACCGGATATGATGGATATCCACACAACGGAGGAGCGGCTTTCCATATCTTCCGTACAGCGGGTATGGCATTATCTTATTTCTGTGCTGGCCGCTCATTAGTCACAGATGATTCAGGAGAGGTATTACAATGGAAATACAATTATGGCGGGAAATACTAAGTCCATACGAACTGGCGGTCCGGGAACTGGAGGATAAATTCCGGCATCTGATGAAGGAGCATAAAGAACGGGGGCTTTATTCTCCAATTGAACAGATTACCGGAAGAGTCAAAAGTATCACCAGTATTCTGGAAAAGATGAAGCGAAAAGGGATTCCCTTTGAAGAAATGGAAGAGCAGGTGGAAGATATTGCCGGCATTCGCATTATCTGTCAGTTTGTGGAGGATATTAACCGGGTCGTGGAACTGATCGACCATCGTCAGGATATGGAGATTAAGTGCGTCAAGGACTATTTATCTCATATTAAGGAAAGCGGCTACCGCAGTTATCATCTGGTTATTTACTATCAGGTGGAAACCATCAACGGGCCGAAAAAATTGCAGGCAGAAATTCAGATTCGTACCATGGCCATGAATTTCTGGGCTACGATCGAACATTCCCTGCAATATAAGTATAAAGGAAACATGCCAGAGCATGTCAGAGAGCGGCTATCCAATGCTGCGGAAGCAATTTATGCTCTGGATACGGAAATGTCTTCTGTCAGAGAAGAGATTATGAATGCTCAGAATTCTTCTCTGCTGCAGAGAACCCTGGTTATGGATATACTGAGAACAATCGAAAATTTATATCAGAAATCCAATCCCAGGGAAGTGGAAAAAATCCAAAATGAGTTTTACCGCATCTATGCCTCCAATGATATTCAACAATTAAAACGGTTTCATAATCAGCTGGATATTATCGCGGAGGGTTATCGCGCGCAGACCATTATTTCTTCGGATTTGGAAACATAACAGAAAGAACAGTATGGAAAATGGATAAAATTGCATTACCCAAAGAATATCAGGAATGTATGAGAAAACTGCTGGGTGCGGAATATGATGCCTGGCTGGATAGCTTCTCAAAAGAAAATCACAGTGGCCTGCGTGTGAATTCCATGAAGGTAACCGCTGACCGATTGAAACAATTGCTTCCGGTTCCGCTTTCAAAGGTACCCTGGATTTCCAATGGATACACGTATACGGAAGGGGTTCCTTCCCGTGATGCCTGCTATTTTGCCGGATTGTATTACTTGCAGGAACCAAGTGCCATGACTCCGGCGGAACAGCTGGCCCCCAAACCAGGGGAATATGTGCTGGATTTATGCGCGGCTCCCGGAGGAAAAGCAACCGAACTGGGCGCCAGGCTTGCGGGCCAGGGTATTCTTGTGGCCAACGATATTAGTGCCAGCAGAGCCAACGCGCTGTTAAAGAATCTGGAACTGGCGGGTATTCCTAATATTTATGTGACGGCCGAAAAACCGGAACAGTTAAAAAAACAGTTTCCCTCTTTCTTTGATAAGATTTTAGTGGATGCACCCTGCTCCGGAGAGGGTATGTTTCGAAAGGATTCCCACATGATACGTTCCTGGCTGGAACAGGGACCATCCTATTATGCCGGCGTCCAAAAGGAAATCATCTGTCACGCGGCTGACATGCTGCGTCCGGGAGGTAAGCTTTTATATTCTACCTGTACGTTTAGCCCGCTGGAAAATGAAGAAACGATTCGCTATCTGCTTAAAGAGCGGCCCGGCATGCATTTAATTCCTCTAAAAGGATACGAAGGATTTTCACCGGGCCTTAATGATATGGAATTATGCTGCCGCATTTATCCCCATCATATGGACGGAGAAGGCCATTTTCTGGCACTATTGGAGAAGGACCAATCCGCGGACGATATCGATGAATTATATAGAAAACCGGTTCTGGCAGAGGCAAATGGGAAAAAGCGGGAATTACTATCTTTTGATTCATTGCCGCAGGAAGCAAGAGATTTCCTGCGCCTTTGTGATCTTTCCCTTCTTGGGCAGCGGCCGGTATTCCGGATTGTAAAGGATCATATTTACGGATTTGCCAAAGAACACTTACTTTCCTGTAATTTGCGGTTTATTCGGACCGGCTGGTATTTGGGAATGTGTAAGAAAGGAAGATTTGAGCCATCACAGGCTCTGGCTATGGCTCTTTCCAAAGATCAGTTTGCCGCATCCATCAGTTTTGCACATGAAGACGAACGTGTAATCCGTTATTTAAAAGGAGAAACCCTGGATATTTCTGATGTTCCAGGTCTGTCGGATGGCTGGAAGCTTATCTGCATGGAGGAGTTTCCTCTCGGCTGGGGAAAGAGCAGCCGTCATATGTTAAAGAATAAATATTATGCCGGCTGGCGCTGGCAATAGAGACCGGTTTATGATAACCGGCCGGATAAGGAGTGTTTATATGCTTCGTCTGGACAAATACCTGGCAGATATGGGACTGGGAACCCGCAGTCAGGTACGGCAATTGATAAAGAAGAAAAAAGTGACCGTCAATGGGATACTGGCTGACCGTCCGGAGTGTAAGGTGTCGGAACGTGACTGCATTGCCGTAGAAGGACAGGAAGTTCACTATAGCAAATATCAATATGTGCTGCTTCATAAGCCTGCGGGATATGTTTCCGCCACAGAGGATGCCAGGGAGCATACGGTTTTAGAATTACTA
>CAYRTA010000123.1:0-7049 GCA_964427045.1 uncultured Hoministercoradaptatus sp.
TCATACTGGGAGATTTTTTTAATTGTCAAATTTCATGTTCTATAGGAATGCTTAAATTCGTAATCATTCAGCTCCTTTTCCATCTCCTGCTGAATCCTTACTTTATTTATGATTTATTATAATATAAATTTATCACGGGGTGCCCGGATAACACTGCTTTTTATTTTATAATACCACTACAGATTTTTCAACTCATTTTTTCACGATATCTCTGTTTTTTAGTTCTTTCACATAAAAATGCAGGACAATACGTTCCAGATAACGTTTCAGCACAATCTGTACTTCTTCTTTGGGATGGATGGGTTTCACCAGGATATTGCGCATCCCGCAGCGTTTCGCCCCATAAACATCGGTAAAAAGCTGGTCGCCGATAAATATGGTAGTATCCAGGTTCGTGTGCATAAGTTCCATAGCCCGGCGATAATTTTTCACAGACGGTTTATGGGCATTCTCAATATAATAAACCTGAACATCCTTATTAAACATGGTCACACGCTCAATCTGGTTATTGGACAGCAGACAACAGGAAAATCCCAGCTCCTTTAAATGGGCAAATAACGCTTTCGCCCGCTCATCCGCCGGCGCTCCGTGGGGCACCAGGGTATTATCAATATCAAAAATCAATCCCCGGTAACCTTCCCGATATAATTGATCAAAATCAATCTCATAAGTGGAATCCATCCAGGCATCCGGGTAAAATTTTTCAACTAACATCTTATCTCTCCGTTTGGTTGTGGTCTGGCAAAAAAGACTCCTGCGCGGAGCATATTTTTATTTCATAAGAAACCATTTCATTCGTTCAAAGGACTCTTCCATGGTATCATAGCCATGCTGATAGAATGCCTCCAGTTTTTCCTTATCTCTTTCCAGCCGGGCTACCGTCTCTATTTCCGGGCGGATAACAAGTACTTTCTCTTCTTTTTCCCATTTTTCTATATAGTCCAGCGTGCGGTTATACGATTTCGCCCTAAGTTCCAGCGCCCGTACCAAATTGGGATACTTCTTTCCGTAAGCCATCCGGTATATTTGATTTGCTTTCCGGTCCTCTTTTTTACGGTACCCTTTATTTCTGGTCAGTACAATCACATTTCGGCTATGACCTGTTTTCAGGGAATGAAAAATAGGAATGGAATCGCCGATACCTCCATCCAGACAGGGCGTATGATCAACCAGCGTCATTTTCGAAACCAACGGCATACTGCTGGAAGCCCGGCAGATATCCATAAGCCGTTTGCGGTCCTTTTGCTCGCTCAGATAAGCCACTTTCCCCGTAATACAGTTGGTCACTGTCATCTCACACAGAATATCGGAAGCAAAATACGCGTCGTAATCAAACGGATAAACTTCATCGGGATATTTCTCAAAGATCATATCCATATCGAGAAGCGTATGTGTTTTTACCGTATTTTTCACAGATACATAACTATTTTCTTTCTGAGTGATAATTGTACATTTTTTCATTCTTCCCGGCTGATGGGATACATAGCTTGTGGCGTTGCACGCCCCGGCTGAGGTACCCACCACATACGGAATTTTAAAATTTTTCTCCATCAGATAATCCAATACGCCCGCCGTGAAAATGCCACGGTTTGCGCCGCCTTCCAAAACCAGTCCGGCTTTTTTCATATCATAATCATTCCTTTCCCTGTGCCCGGTCGGGATAATTGGTAAAAATTCCGTCCACCTCCCAGGCCTTCATGCGTTCCATATCGCTGCTTTTATTAATTGTCCAGACATTCACACCAACCCCATGGGCATGGCAATCCCGTACCTCTTCTCTGGTAAGTATTTCCTTACCCGGATGATAGTATTCCACGCCATGCAGAGCCGCATAAGCACCGATTTGTGCCACGGGCTCCTCATAGAGAAAACCTGCTGGGATATGGGGTACCAATGCCTTGCACCGAAGAACGGATGTCGGTGAAAAGGAAGAAAACAAAATACGATCTTCCAGATCATACCGGTCAATCAGTTCCAGCACTTTTTCTTCCAGGCCAGGATAATCATATACACTGTTTTTCAATTCAATATTTGTGATAAGGTCCGTGTCCCGGACCCATTCCAGATATTCGGCCAGGGATGGAATCTGGCAAATGCCGAATTTCCCCGGAAATTTTCCGCAGGCATCCAGACTGCGCAGTTCTTTATACGTATGGGCCCTGAGATCACCGTGGCCATTCGTTGTCCGGTCCAGTGTCTCATCATGCATAATCATGATTTCTCCATCCAGAGAAAACTGTACATCCAATTCGATCCCATCGCAGCCCGTCTCCCAGGCCTTTTGAAATGCCAGCATGGTATTTTCCGGATACTTTCCGCTAAAACCTCTGTGCGCAAAAACTCTCATACAAAAACACCTCTTACCCCAAACGGTACATCGTAGCCCGGTCACCCAGATAGATAATTGTCTGAGGATCCAACTCATAGGCTTTACCTGGATTCAATCGTTCATCCTTTTCTTCCAGATAGGTACCTTTGGCGGAATAATCTACTACTATATATTTATTATCCCATTTACGATAGGTGACAGAGCAGTGTTTCGCTTCGATGGCATGTCCCATAATAATATGATTACAGGATGCGCCATCCTGGCCGAGAATCAGGGTCTGGGCGTCCTGAATCCAGGTAACAACACCAGGCTCCGGTCCAGCCATACAGGTGATCTTGCCAACCATGGGCTGCTGCTCATAGGGCTGCTCATAACTGCCTGATCCGTATCCCGCTCCATTTTGGTAATTTCCGGAATTGCCTGGTCCGTATCCCGCTCCATTTTGGTAATTTCCGGAATGATCTGTTCCATATCCGTTTCCATAGCTATTCTGATAGCCATATCCGTTATATACATACACGAAACGATTGAGTGCCGTAATCATCAGATAATAGGCATAGTAAGTTGCCAGAGAGCACGTAATAAGTCCTAAAAGGCTCCACACAAGCACGCTGCTTCCGCTTTCCGGAATCCGGATGCCATAACGGGGCGCATTTTTCCGAAGCCGCTCGGTCTGTTTATACTCCCAGTAATAGATATAAATGCCGCAAGTACACAGCCCCAGCAAAAATACCACGACAAAGTTCGGTACGCTCTCACCGTCACCATCACAAATATAATTGACATCTTCATTCCAGACATACCAAAAGTACAAACTATAAATACCGCAGGTACAAATAGATAACAAAATATAGGTCCAAAAGTTTTTCTCTCTGATTTCCCTTACCATAATCTTTCCTCTCTATCACGGAACGATGCTGTCCGTATATGCTTTCTTCCACAGGTAGTCTCCGGGCGCCAGCAGGAAATTACCTGAACGGGCGCTCTTATTTCTACGGAGCTTGAAGTGTACTGGTTCATAAGGACTTAAAACACGTATCTCCTCTTCTTCCAGTGCCTCCCAATAAGTAACTTCCGCCGGTTTTACCTCTTCCTCTGCTTCCTCCAGGTTTTCCCAATCAATAGTTCCCGTGGTTCCGGCTTCCGCCGTTCCATTTTCTGTCGTTCCCGCTTCCGCCGTTCTGGATTCTATATTCTCACTTCCGGTCGTATTGTCCGTACCGTCACCCGGTACACCGGTGCCGTCCGTCTGTTGCTCTGTCTCTTCCCCGGTTTCACTGCCAATCACATTTCCCTCATCATCGATGGCATCCTCACCGTAAATCGTAGCCTTCAATCTGGCAATTGTCCCTTCCGTTGGAACCAGGTTCCCGTTGGAACTGTAGTACATGCCATCATAAGGAACGCGATCCTGCACAATATTATAATTGAACAGGGTAGGCGCTTTCGCAAGAAGTCCCCAAAATTCGCTTTCCGGAACATTATGGGTAAGCAGCGGCAGTATTTTCGCCGCAAGCCGGTCCAGATCATCCAAATCCATGTTTTTCACCTTGTCCAGCATCTTCATCAGTACTTCCCGCTGGCGCTGGGTTCGCTGATAATCAGAATTACCGACCTTACGGATACGGGCGTAAGCAACCGCCTGCATACCGTTACATTCATATGTTCCTTCCCCCGGAATCAGGTAATTTTTCGACTTCAGTCCCAGAATTCTACACTGCTGCTTGATACTCTTGTTGGCATTTTCCGCTTCTTTTTCTGTAAAAGTAATCTCTATGGTACCAATTTCATCAATGATGTCGATCATGTTTCCAAAATCAACGGTCACATAACGATCCACATCAATTTTATAATTGTATTCTATCGTTTCCAAAAGCAGAGGGCCTCCGCCATTGGGATAGGCCGCGTTTAATTTCCGGTAACCAATACCAGGAATATATGCCGATAAATCTCTCATAAATGAAATCATGGAAATCTTATGCAGCCGGTAATTGATGGAAATGAGAATCATAGAATCCGAATTTCCGACCCAGTTATCTTTTGTCGTATCCAGACCTACCAGCATAATATTGTATACATTTCCATCGGTGGTGATGGGTTCCTCCGAAGCATAGCGTTCCATGTTCTCCAAAGCCTCCCTCAGCTCCGGATCATCAGACAGTTCTTCGTCCTCATCATCCTCTGTTTCTCCTGCTGCATCGCGCAGCGCTTTTTGTTCTTCAATCTGGGCGACGGCTTCTTCATCCGAGACATAATTGGTTTTACTGTAATAATGATGCCCTACATAATAAATAATACCCGCCACTAAAACTGCCAAAATTATAATCGCACTTAAGATGGTAAGAACCACTTTTCTCTTTCCAGACATTCACATGCCTCCGTACCTTTTCACTTTATCATCAAAAAATCATAACACCGGATATGGTATTTGTCAAACCGCTAAGGATAGGAACTCAGTGGATACGGCGCATCCACTTCAACGCCATTTCCATCCAATTTTGGTTATCATAGACCGGCGGCCTTTCCCCATCGTCCGTCGTATCATCACAGAGGGAAAGACCATGGCAGCCCTTCTCATAGATATGCAGTTCAAAAGGAACTTTATGGCGGCGAAGGGCCATGGATAAGAGCAGACTATTCTCCACCGGAACTGCTTCATCCTCCTGGGTGTGCCAGATAAAGGCGGGAACTGTTTTTTCGCTGACACGAAGTTCCATGGACGTCTCCTCTATAAGCTTTGCATCGGCGTGTTCTCCCAGTAAGGTATCTCTGGACACCTCATGGGTAAATGGACCCATGGTAATCACCGGATAACATAGGATCATGCCGTCCGGTTTCCAGAGTTTTCTTCCCTTTATAACAGGATATGTAGCTTCTAACACTTTCTGAAGCAGCGGCTCATCCCATAGATTTCCCAGGCAGGCCGTCAAATGGCCGCCCGCTGAAAATCCGCTGATGACAATCCGGTCCGGATCAATATACCACTCATCCGCATGGCTTCTCACATAGGCCACGCTGGCTGCCAGTTCCAAAAGCGCGCTGGGATAGCGGGAAGGCCCCACACTGTACTGCAGCACAAAGGCCTGCATACCTGCCCCCAGATAGCGCATAGCAACAATTTCCCCTTCCCGGTCCGACTTCATAACGTAAGCGCCGCCAGGACAGATAATCACTGCAGGACGACGATGAGAAGTAACGATAGACTCTGATTCTTCCATAACATAAGTAATTAACTGAGGCTGATAGCCGTCCTGTACGGCACCGGCCATTTTATAATCCACCTGAATGTTTATTTTTTCGTGTATCATACGTGACTGACCCCTTCCCTGACTATCATGATACATAATAAGATAAGAACAAAGCGGACCAGTCCGCCTCGAACTTTCTCAATCCTTCCCAAGGAAACAAAAAGAGTCCGCAGGCGCGGACTCTCTTTCGTCCTGACACTGAGTCCAGTGTATCACAGATAGGAAACATGTGCCAGCATTTCAAATAAATTTCACAAATAGAAACTTCTGTTTCGTCCACCGGATTTTACAGCGGCAAACAAACCTTTTCTTAGCGTCTGCCATAATAGAGCGCGTTCCATCTCAGTTCGTTCTTAAACTGACGGATATCGGTATTGGCGTCAATGTATACGGCTTCGATACCCATGGCTTCCGCCCAGTCACCCATCTGCTCCGCGGTCAAATCGTAGGAGAATGCAGTATGATGAGCGCCGCCAGCCAGAATCCATGCCTCGGCGCCTACTGCCAGACTTGGTTCCGGTGTCCAGAAAGCAGTAGCAACCGGCAGCTTCGGCATCGGTTTTTCCACCTTCTTGCAGTTTACATCATTGATAATCAGACGGAAACGGTCACCCAAATCAATCAGGGAGGTAGCTACTCCATGACCAACTTTGGAAGTAAATACCAGACGGGCCGGATCCTCACGGTCGCCCATGGACAACGGATTTACTTTAATAGAAATCGGGCCTTCGCTGATGGTCGGGCAAACCTCCAGCATATGAGCCTGCAGGATTCCTTCTTTACCAGGTACAAAATTATACGTATAGTCTTCCAGGAAAGAAGTTCCCTTCGCGTCCTTTACACCCTGGGTCATGATCTTCATCAGACGAACCATAGCGGCGGTCTTCCAGTCTCCTTCTGCTCCAAATCCGTATCCTTTTTCCATCAAGCGCTGAATTGCCAGACCCGGAAGCTGTTTCAGTGATCCCAGGTCGCCAAAGTGTGTAACGATTGCCTGATAATTCTTTTCCTCCAGGAAACGTTCAAATCCAAGTTCGATCTGTGCCTGTACGGCTACATGTTTCCGAAATTCCTGGGGATCTCTGCCTTCCAGAAGGATTTCATATTTATCATAATACTCTTCCACCAGCGCTTCCACATCGCCTTTTTGTACTGCTTCTACTGCTTCGGCAATTTCATTTACCGGATAAGCGTCGATTTCCCAGCCAAATTTAATCTGTGCTTCTACTTTATCGCCTTCGGTAACGGCCACGTTTCTCATGTTATCAGCCACACGCGCGACACGAATATGGCTGCTTTCCATGATACCGACAGCGGTACGCATCCAGGAGGCGATCTTCTCCTGTACCTTTTGATCCGCCCAGTGGCCTACGATTACTTTTCTCGCAATGCCCATACGGGTAACGATGTGTCCATACTCTCTGTCACCATGGGCAGACTGGTTTTCATTCATAAAATCCATATCGATGGAA
>CAYRTA010000124.1:0-7035 GCA_964427045.1 uncultured Hoministercoradaptatus sp.
ATATTCTTCGACTTAGGTTATATGAGATAGAAAATCGATTACCCTCTAATCAATTTATTCGTATATCAAATTCGGAAATTATTAACTTAAAAAAAGTCAATAACTTTGACTTGAGCTTTACAGGTACGATTTGCGTTAAATTATCAAATGGAATAACAACGTATGTATCCAGACGCTACGTTCCAAAACTAAAAAAGATATTAGGAATATGAGGTGAATGTTATGAAAAAGAAAATTATTAAGCGTAGTCTTTTAGGTTTTCCACTTGGAATTGCAATGGGCTATTTAATTACAATCTTGATTTCTCTTGGTTGGGCAAATGGATATTACTCGCCTTGTGTACCCGAACTCATATCAATTATGGGAAATGAAATCAATGCTGTCATTTTGCAGACAATTCTTTGTGGAATATTAGGTGTGGGATTTGCGGCAAGTTCAGTAATATGGGAAATGGATAGCTGGAGCACTGTAAAGCAGACGGGAATTTACTTTTCGATTATTTCAGTAATAATGTTGCCAATCGCTTATTTTGCATATTGGATGGAACATAGTGCAGTTGGATTTTTAATCTATTTTGGGATTTTCGCTTTGATTTTTGTAGTTATATGGATAATACAGTTTGGCATAGGCAGATATAATGTAAGAAAAATGAATGAGAAATTGTTTCAAACGAAGGATAATAGAAATAAGTAAGCAACAATGATACCATGCCCATACAAGCCATTCCGAACATAAACCCATTCATGGTCCTGCTTTCAGATGGTGAAATCAGAAAAACAGCAAGTGGAATTATGCCAAGAAGAAAAGGCAAAAGACACATCAAAATAAATCGTGATCTAATCATTGGATATGATGCCAACGCCACAAAGAGAAGCGTGTCCTTCACCTTTCCTATAGTTACATGAGCTTCTTTTGGATAGACGATGGCATGTAACCATTCGTGAATGCCAAGCAAAAGAAGACCAATAATGAAGCCTTTTTTAGCATTTCATCTCAATTTATCTCTCGATTACATGGGTTAAGCATGTTTTACGAGATAGTTGTCTGTTTTGTGATTCCTTCTTCGATGGCGTGAAAACGGCAGTCCAGATATATTTTATGGGCAACCGTATTGATGACATTGTGGAATAATACCTTCATATCATTGGATTCCGGTTCCGGCGGTTCCATCGTGTCTTTGATTCCAAATACGTATTGTAATATATTTTCAAATTCACAGCAAAAATAATCATAAGCAACATGGCTTTCATAAGTTTGCTGCTGCAGTGTGATCAGACAACGGATATTATCCAGGGATAAGACCGATTTGGCCACTGCAATAAACAGAAGGTAGGCCAATTGTTCCCGGTTATACTGCTTCTTTTGCGGATTGGCAACCAAATGCTTTTTAACGTAGTTGCTGATCATAGATTCCGTAATATTCATATCATAAAAAGGTTCCAGATATTCATTAATAAACCGGGCGGCCTGATTTAAATACAGTCCTACGTTTGGTATTTCCATAAATCGCGGCAGATGGTAGTTTTCTATGGCATGCAGCGTTTCCTGATTAAATTGTTTTTCCATAGCTTTGCGGCTCCTTATTTTCATATTTTATATATAATTCATAATCGGTTTTTGAAAAACTCTTGACAGGTATTCAAAAACAATATATGATAGTCCTATCATAAGTTTTTGAAAAACCGATAATATAGTTATTATATCAAAATAGAAAACAGTATGCAAGGAGGAACATTATCTATGATGAATTACGCAAAAGAAGTTACGGTATTTGACCATATCATCCCTCGTTTTTATCCGAAGGACCCCATCAGCGCATTGACACATTTTATTGGATTTGTGGCTGCCATATTTGGTATGCCAATTTTACTGGTAAGGGCGGCACAATATCAGATGAGCGAAAGCGTACTGATCAGTCTCAGTGTGTTTATGATGAGTATGATTCTGTTATATGGTGCCAGTGCCTCTTATCATTCCTTTAATCTGACGGAGCATGCCAACAAAGTATTGAAAAAGATAGATCATATGATGATCTTTGTTTTGATTGCCGGTTCCTACACCCCGGTCTGTGTCATGGTTCTGGAGCCTGCATCCGGTTTCCGTCTTCTGCTTCTGGTATGGGGAATCGCCATCGCCGGTATGTTCCTAAAAGCCTGCTGGGTTACCTGTCCTAAATGGTTTTCTTCTATTATATATATCGGCATGGGCTGGGTTTGCATCCTTGCCTTCCAGGAAATTTATCACGGTCTGTCTCTGGGCGCCTTTCTCTGGCTTTTGGCAGGCGGCGTTGCCTATACGGTCGGAGGTGTGATTTATGCTTTGAAGCTGCCTCTTTTGGAACGGCGTTTTCCGGGATTCGGAGCCCACGAGCTGTTTCATATCTTTGTCATGATCGGTTCTTTGTGCCATTATATTGTGATGTATTGTATTATCGGGTAGCGCAATTTCATTATCTCAAAAACAGGTGCAGAAGCTTTCCATAGAGTTTTCTTTTATAAGGCTGATAGCGCATGGGAAGATCCAGCCATGTTTTTTTGTCAACGATACTTTTCGTATGGGAAAAGGCATAAAATCCCTCTTTGCCGTGATAGGAGCCCATACCACTTTCCCCTACACCGCCAAATCCCATTTCACTGGTGGCAAGGTGAATGATGGTATCATTGATACAGCCGCCGCCATAGGAAAGACGCTCCTGTACGCCGCGTATATGATCTTTATCCTGTGAGAAGAGATAAAGGGCCAGCGGTTTCGGTTTGTTTGCCAGGAGTTTGTATAACTCATCGAAGGATTCATAAGTAAGAATGGGAAGGATGGGTCCGAAAATTTCTTCCTGCATAACGGCATCCGCCCAGGTGACATGGTCCATAACCGTGGGTGCAAGCTGCAGGGTATCGGCATTGGCAGTGCCTCCCCAAACCACCTTCTTTGGGTCGAGCAATCCCATCAGACGGTGAAAGTGCTTCTGGTTGATAATTTTTCCGTAATCCGGGTTTAGAAGCGGCTGCTTTCCATATTGTTTCTGAATCTGTGCGCAAATCTCGTTTACCAACTGATCTTTCACGGAGCGGTCGCACAGGACATAATCGGGAGCCACACAGGTTTGGCCGCAGTTTAAGTATTTGCCGAAGACGATTCGTTTGGCTGCCAGTCTGATTTTGGCACTGTCATCGACAATACAGGGACTCTTTCCACCCAATTCCAAAACAGCCGGGGTAAGTGTTTCAGCCGTATGGCGCAGGACTTCTTTGCCCACTGCCTGGCTGCCCGTAAAGAAAATAAAATTAAATTTCTTATTTAACAGGTCTGCGTTTTCTTTCCTGCCGCCGGTTACCACTGCCACATACTCCGGCGGAAAGCATTCGCCGATCATTTTTTTAATGACGGCGCTTGTTGCGGGAGAATAGGCGCTGGGCTTTATGATGGCGGTGTTTCCTGCCGCGATGGCATCTGCCAGTGGGTCAATGGATAACAGAAACGGGTAATTCCAGGGACTCATAATCAAAACATTTCCGTAAGGAACGGATTTTTTGTAGCTTAAAGAGGCGAACTGGGCCAGGGGAGTATGCACATAATGTCTGGCTGCCAGTCTGCGGGTGTGGCGGATCATATAGCTGATTTCACTTAAAACCAGGCCGCTTTCACACATGAATCCTTCGTAGTCACTTTTTCCCAAATCCGCATACAAAGCGGCTTGAATTTGCCCTTCATATTTTTTGACGGCGTTTTGCAGCCGTTTTAACATGGCAATGCGAAACTTCACGGAAAGCGTTCTTCCGCTTTGAAAGTAAGTTCGTTGTTTTGTTAAAAGTTCATCCGTATTCATTTCTTATCCCCTTTCTGCCGAAAATGCTTATTTGGCATTCCATCTTTTTTCATCAATGTCTTTTTGTCCGCAGCCTGATAATAGAAGCGTTCCAATTCGGCGGCATCCATCAGTCTGGGTACGGGATACAGCGGATTGGCTTCTTTATCTGCGTGTCTGGCCATCTTTGGAATGTCTTTTTTCCGAATACCGCCCAGTGTTTCCGGAATCTCCATCCGGCGGTTTAGTCTGCGGACTGCACGGATAAATTTTTTGGCTCCGTCCTGGTCTGTGTCACTGCTGGTGGATACACCGGCGGCAATCGCCAGTTGATGGAGTTTCCTGTGGACGGAGGGGCCATAGGATTCCAAAACAATGGGAAGCAGCACGGAGTTTGCCAATCCATGGGGGATATTGTATTGGCCGCCCAGCGAATGCGCCACCGCATGAACGTATCCCACGTAAGATTTTGAGAAGGCGATACCGGCCTTATAAGCGGCATACAGCATATTCTTGCGCGCCTGCCGGTTACTGCCGTCCTGATAGGCTGTCTCAATATTTTGAAAAATCAGAGACACTGCTTCCAGAGCCAGCCTGCGGGTCTGTTTTGTGGTGGAACGTCCGATATAGGCTTCAACAGCGTGGGTCAGCGCGTCCATACCCGTGGTAGCTGTCAGGGACGGAGGCAGGGAATAGGTGACCTGGGGGTCTAAAACCGCATACCGGGGGATTAACGTGAAATCATTCATGGTATATTTATGTTTTTTCACGCTGTCCGTAATAACTGCGGCCAGTGTAGTCTCGCTGCCAGTGCCTGCCGTGGTGGGGATGGCAATCAGCGGCGGTATCTTTTTTAATACTTTCAGAAGTCCTTTTAATTGTTCCAGGGATTTATGGGGATAAGCAATCCGTGCGCCTACGCCTTTGGCACAATCCATGGATGAACCGCCGCCGAAGGCAATCAGGGCTTCACAATGTTCTCTGCGGTAGAGGGAACGGGCCGCCTCTATATTATGGACGGTGGGATTGGCCCGGGTTTTGTCGTATACGGCACAGTGAATCCCGTTTTCTTCCAGAAGCTTTTCCAGTGGGGCCGTAGCGCCGCTGCTGCGAAGGAAGGGGTCGGTGACCAGTAGAACGGATGATACCCCCAGATGGTGAAATAATGGTTCCAGATCGGCAATACTTTCATAAATTTCCGGTTCCCGGTAAGGAAGAAAAGGAATTGCGATACGAAATGCTAATTGATAGGTTCTGCAGTATATTTTTTTTAATGGATTCATGGTAATGGAAGTTCCTCTCTGCTCAGTTTTTTCAAATTCGATGCGATCAGGTCAAGGGCATGGTAAAAAATCCTCCGCTGTTCCTCTGTCAGGCCATTGCCGCCATATCCCACAGCCAACGCAGCCTGTTTGCTGACCTCTTCGGCGATCTGTCTGCCCTGTTGGGTAAGCAGCAGACGGGCCCGGTACAGATTATTTGGTTTTCCTTCTTTCTTTACAATTCCCTTTTTCTCCATCAAAGAGATCGCCCGGGAGACATCCGATTTATCCCGGCTGCATAATTCACCCAGTTGTGTGGCGGTGATGCCCTCGGGATATTGGTACAGGGTGGTAAAGTAAACCGCATAGGGACCTTTCAGGTCATATTTTTGCATAACGCCGGCGGCAATTTTATGCCAGCAGCGGTCAATTTCAGAAATGTCCAATAGAAATTTTTCAAATCGATCTATCATAATAATTTCTCCTGCCTCTTGTTGAATTTGCAACATCTCAATTATACAGCACAGATGTTGATGCGTCAACATGTCTATAAAAAAGAATCCTGCTGCCCAGGATTCTCCGTCTGCATAAAACAAAAAAAGCGCAGCAGCTGGAAACTGCTACGCTTAAAAAGACAACTTTTTGGATCGTATTATTTATTCCACATCCTGGAGCGCGTCAACATCTTCTTCGCCCGTACGTACCTTGACAACGCGGTCTACGCTGTATACAAAGATCTTGCCGTCTCCGATATGTCCGGTGTAGAGGGCTTTCTTAGCGGCCTCAATAACGGTGTCAACCGGAATCTTCGATACGATTACTTCTACTTTTACTTTTGGAAGCAGGGTTGCATCCATTTCCACACCACGATATTTCTCGCCGGCGCCCTTCTGGATACCACAGCCCATAACCTGTGTGACGGTCATACCCGTTACACCCAGATCATTCATGGCCTTTCTCAGCTTATCATAGCGGGACAATTTAGCCACAATGGCCACTTTATAAATACCGCTTCCGGAAGCAGGAGCCTGAACCACCCGGATGGCCGCATTTTTCTGGACATCCGAAGCGGATACGTAATCGTCGTTTCCAAGGTTGGTGTTTTCGTTGATATCCATGGTCATGGTATTGGAAATATCCATGATACTGAATCCTGCGTATGCGGATGGAAGGCCATGCTCCGTAGCATCCAGACCCATGATTTCCTCTTCTTCGCTGACGCGGAGACCAAAGATCGCTTTAATCAGCAGGAATGCAATGGTAATCGTTACGGCAGTCCATGCGGCTACGGAAACGAAACCGACAAGCTGCAGACCCAGCTGTTTAAAGCCTCCGCCGTAGAAAAGACCTTTTTCGATGCCTGCGGTGACGAAAGCCGGAGAAGTATCCGTTGCAAATAAACCGACTGCGATGGTACCCCAGATACCGTTTAAGCAGTGAACGGCCACGGCGCCAACCGGATCATCAACACGAAGTATATTATCTAAAAACCATACGCCGAATACAACCAGGACGCCGGCTACGGCTCCGATAATAGCAGCACCGAGACAATCGGTTACGTCACAGGGCGCCGTGATAGCTACCAGACCAGCCAGGGAAGCATTCAGACACATGGAAACATCAGGTTTTCCATATTTGATCCAGGTAAAAATCATACATACGACAGTTGCGACAGCAGGCGCTACGGTAGTTGTAAGGAAGATAGAACCTAACTCGCTTACGTTGGTTGCCGCCGCGCCGTTAAATCCATACCAGCCAAGCCACAGAATGAATACGCCCAGACAGCCAATAGGAAGGTTGTGCCCCGGAAAGGCGTTGACTTTCACGATTTTACCGCTTTTATCTTTCTCAAATTTTCCGATACGAGGTCCAAGAATTTTTGCGCCGATCAGAGCGGAGATACCGCCAACCATATGAATGGCCGTAGAACCGGCATAATCATGAAAACCAATTTGTGATAACCAGCCGCCG
>CAYRTA010000125.1:0-6906 GCA_964427045.1 uncultured Hoministercoradaptatus sp.
GAAAACTCCGAACATGCGGCGCCCGGAGAATCCACCATTGCGGCATCGGAAAACTCCGGAAATACGGCGCCCGGATAAAGAGCCGCTTCCTCATCGTATTCCACGCTGCCCAGGTCTCTTCCCATAATTTGCCGGAAGATATAGTTTACGCCCGCCAATACCTGCCAGCGGCTTCGAAAGTTCTTATGCAAATCGATTTTCTGGCATACACTTTCCTCTTTTGTATAAGTATCATACTTTTCCATGAAAAGTTCGGGCCTGGCCAGACGGAAGCGGTAGATACTCTGCTTGACATCTCCCACCATAAAGATATTATATATGCCGAAACGAAGCTTTGATACACTATTTAGCAGCATTTCCTGCACCAGGTTACTGTCCTGGTATTCATCGATCATAATCTCCTCAAACCGCCTGGAAAATTCATCGGCTGCTTCCGTAAAAATCAGTTGATCCTGTTCCTTTTTCACCAGAATATCCAGGGCAAAATGTTCCATATCCGAAAAATCCACCAGATTTTTCTTTCGCTTCTTCTCCGAAAAAGCATCCATAAACGCTTCGGTCAGCCGGATCAATTCCAGCACCGGAACCCGGCACAATTCGATCTCTTCCTGAATCATGGCCTTCGGCTGATAGAAATACCGCTCCCGCAAATCCTTCCAGCTGGCTTTTATCCCATCCCGCAGCTGCTTTACCTGTTCCCGTTTTATGGCGGATACCGTCTCATCTTTCTTGCGGGATAGCACTGCGAATTTCAGCGTATCCAGATACTGGACACAGCCGTCGAAATCCCGGGCTGCCGCTGCATCCTTCATCTTTTGCCAGAATGCCTGATCCTGCTTCCAGGCGGCCTCATACATATAGGGCCCGTCCGGTGCCGTCACAAGCTTCTCCATCTGTAAAAGTTCTTCTCCAATTCCCTCCACCGTTCTGGCCACATCTTCCCACAGAAGCGCCATCCAGGCACTTGACTCCCAATCCGCTTCTCCATTGGCCAGATAAGGCAAACGGATGGCCGCAAGCCACTCCTTCGGCCAGGGATTACTCATGGCGGTTTCATAAAGCCGCAAAATCCACCCGATCAATCCGTCATTGGTCTTGCCGGAAGCGAAACACTCCGTAAAACGGTTAAACTCCGGCGTACTTTGGGCGTAATTATCCACCAGCAGCTGCTCCGCCACATCCTGCATAAGCAATTTTAATTCGCCCTCATTGGCGGTCCGAAAGCCAGGATCCAAATCAATGGTATGAAAATAATTCCGGATGACATAGGAGCAGAAACCGTCAATCGTATTAATCTGAGCATTATAGATCAGCGTCTGCTGCCGCTGCAGGTGTTCATTATCCGGCTCCTGGGCCAGCCGTTTTTCTATGGCGGATGCCAGCCGTTCCTTCATCTCTCCGGCCGCCGCCCGGGTAAAGGTTACGATCAGCAGGCGGTCGATATCCACCGGATTATCTTTTCGCATAAGCTTATGAAGAATCCGTTCCACCAAAACCGCCGTCTTGCCGGAACCGGCGGCGGCACTCACCAGAATGTTCCGGTCTCTTAGTTCAATGACCTGCTCCTGCTGCCTGGTCCACTGCATTCCCATTAGCCTTCCTCCTCTCCCCTGAGTTTTTTCCATAATTCTTCGTCGGCAAATGCCGGAAGCCTCCGGTAACGATACCCCGGCAATTTCTCATCAAATCCACATACACTCTTATAACTGCAATAATCACAGGCTGAACGGTTCTTCAATATATAAGGCGATATGCGCACATCGCCCGCTAATATTTTCTTTCCGGCCTCACAGATTTTCTCATTGACATAACGGGACAATACCTGAAATTGTTCCCGGCTGGCCACATGGGATGTCTTTGCCAGAGAACCGTCCTTATTATAGGACACCGGAAGAATCATCGACTTCCCGCCGCCTTCCAGTGTACCGTCCATATCCGTTATAATCTTTGTATCGCTTCTCACCAGGCCATCCGGTTTTAAGGATGCCAGAATCTTTTGCCGCAGTTCTTCTTCGGAAATCCGGGCATCCCCATCTAATAACGGATCCCTTACATGATAGTAGAAGATCCCCGCCGGCTCCACCTCTTTGGCGGGATGCTCCCGCTGCTCCAGTTCCAAAGCCGCATTCATATAAACCACCAGCTGCATCTGCAGGCCATGGTAAAGCGCCACCAAATCCAATGACGTATTGCCGGATTTATAATCAATGATTTTTATATAAATCGTATGATCCTCCTCGTAGCGGTCCGTCCGGTCAATCCTTCCGCCCAGGCGCAGCCGTTCCTCCTTCGACAGGGAAAAGTTTAACGCCTGCATTTCTCCTTCCATGGCAAAGGTCAGTTCAAAGCCACCCGGTTCGTATTTTCCGGCCTTTAACTGCTCCTGCAGCGCCCAGACCGTCCTTCTCAAAATACGTTTGATCCGAAGAATCATATAGCGCTTACGGGCATCGCTTTCCAGAATGGTATTCCCATAGTCGTGGATGATTTCTTCCACACTTTCATCAATCAGCGCCTCCCGTGTTTCATCGGAAAGCTCCCTCCACAAAAGCCCCTGCTTTTTCAGATTATGGGAAAACTGTTCCAAAGCCTGATGTAAAATATTTCCCATATCTGCCGAGCGAAACTGGTATTCTTCCCTTTCGCAAACCTGCAGGCCATATTGCAGAAAATGAGCGAAGGCGCAGGCGGAAAACTGTTCCAACCGGGTCACGCTGCCCTCAAGGACGGTACCGTACAGTGCTCTGGCCACACTTTTTCCCAGCGTATCACAGGGCGCCTGCAAAAAGGCGCTGTCCAGCCATTGGTCACAAAGCTTTGACCACTGCGGAGAACGTAAATACCAACTCCACAATTCTTTCCAGGCGTCATCCGGCTCTTTGCTTCGGGAACAGGAAAGCCCTTCCAAAATATACGGCACGGCCTGATAAGGAAGTTCCATCTGCTCAAGGTGCGTCGGATCCGGTTCCTGTACCGTCAGCTTCGGAAACATCCGGCACAGCATGGGAATCAGATAAGCCGGAGCCATGGGCTGCCCCTGGCCGCTGGACTTGGCATAGGATAAACAAAGGCGTTTCGAGGGTTTCGTCAGATTCAAGTATAAATAGAACTTCTGTATATAGGCCTGTTCTCTGGCAGTCGGCGCCAGTTCCACCCGGCGGCCGGCCAGATATTCCCGGTCATTTTCCGAAAGAAGTCCGCCGTTTCCTCCCTTTTTCGGAATGACCTGATCATTCACACCGGCAAAAAACAGCACCTTAATATTTTTCAGACGGGTACGCTCCACATCACCCACCAGAACCTGGTCCGCCGTGGGAGGGATTACGCCGACCCGTGCCTCCGCAAGTCCTGCTTCCAGAAGCTGTACATAATGATCCAGGGATACCTTCTCATTTCCCAGCACCTGTACCATCTTATCCAGCAGATTCATGATAATTCCGTAAATCTGTCCGTATTCCCTGGCAAGGGCCATATCTTTCTGCTCCTCAAACCGTTTTTCCTCTTTTGCCAGTTTATTTTGTATGTCCAGACGGCAGATAAAATCATAGAGAATACGGGTCCGTTCGGCCACGGTCTGGCCTCTCCGGCTCATCAACGCGGCAAAATTACCCACCTCGTCCAAAAACTTCTCCCGGATTTCATTGATTTCCTCGATGCTGCCTTCGGCCATACCACGATACCTGCGCACCCAGTGCTCCTGCCACTGGGCAAAACCCCGGATGCCGATGGCGATACAATAATTCTCCAGCACATCGGTTTCATAAAGACTCAGCCCTGACATACCACAGCGCAGATAGCGGAAAACACTCTCATAACTAAAATGCTCGGACAACAGATTCATGGCCGCCCGCAAATACTCCACAAAGGGATTCATGAGAATAGAATGCTTTTCATCAATAAAGCAGGGAATCTCGCTTTGCTGCATAATTTGCCGGGCATAGGAGGCATAAGCCGGCAAATCACCGGTAATGACCGCCATGTCTCCATAGCGATACCCCTCTGTCCTAACCAAACGCCGCATTCTTCTGGCAATTTCCTCCATCTCCGCCCTCGGATTGGGCGCCGCAAAGATATGGATTTCCTGCTGCTCCTCCTCATAGGAAGCCTGACCATACCGAAACAGATGACGTTCTGCGTATGACAAAGCACCAGCCCCGGCAAACCGGCTGTTTTTTCCGGGACGAACCCAGATGTCCTGCTTGATTTCTACATGTTCTTCATAAGCTGTCCGCCGCAGCTTTTCGATCATTTGCCCGCTCATATAAAAGAGCTGGTGGGGACTCTTGATCTTTCCCCTCATGGCCTGTTCATCCACCGTTACACTGACCCATACTTTATCCGCCAGGGTCAGCAATTTCCGCATTAATTTATTCTGAATTGGTGTAAATCCCGTAAATCCGTCCAATACGATCTCACAATGCTTCATCAGCCGGGATTCCCCGATGCGTTCGTAAAGCACGTCCAGCACTTCCTCACTGGTCAGATACCGTTCTTTCAGATAATCTATATACCCCTGATAGATGACCTGTACGTCCTGAAGCTTATGGGAAAGCAGCGGATTCTCCTGTACACGGTTTTTGATCTCGTCCAGTTCCTCCGGCCGGATCTCATACTGCATAAACTCTGATACCAGCGATTTCACTTCGGCCACCGTACCCGGCTTCTGCATACTGCGGGCCAGCACGCCCAGTTCTTTTTCTTTCTCCTGAATGACCCGCTCCAGCACCATGATCTTTCCCACTTCTTCCAGAATCGGTCTGCGGTCTTTTCCCACTTCCTCCAAAATCCGGTGAGCCAGCCGTTCAAAACTGAGAATGTCAATATTCATGATACCGGACCGGTCGCTTAACGCCACCAATTCTTTCTGTGTCTGCATGGTAAACTGTTCCGGCACAATCACCAGATACGTGCGGTCCGGATGCCGTTCAGCCTGTTCAATGGTACGCCGAAAGAGCCAATGGGATTTTCCGGCGCCGGAACTTCCCAAAACAAATTGCAGTGACATAATTTTCTCCTTCTATTTTTATCGCCTCAAGCTACTCTAATCCCTCGTAATCAAAGGCGGGGATAAAACTTTCCTTCGCCGTATCCCCCTCCTGAAAAAATCCATTTTTGATTCCCAAATCCAGGGCAAAATCCAACACCCGGCCATACTCCCGCCGGGTCACCTTCCTGTTTAACGGCGGCCGGTCCGCCATTTGGGGCAGCGGCGTATACTGATTCATCAGACTGATATAGATCCGGTCTCCATAGGTACGATACAAATATTCCAGTACCTTCCGGGAATTTTTCGTATGACCCGGAAGAATCAGATGCCGTACAATGACGCCCTTGACCATATAACCATCCGCATCAAAGACTGTCTTTTTCGTCTGGCGCACCATCTCATCCAAAGCGGCCTTCGCAACGTCCACATAATCCGGGGCCTGGGAATAAGAAGCTGCCAGCTCCGGTTCCATATATTTAAAATCCGGCAGCCAGACATCCACATATCCTTCCAAAAGCCGCAGCGTCTCCACCTTCTCATAACCGCCGCAATTATATACCACCGGAAGATGGAGGCCGCCATCCCTGGCAATATCCAAAGCCCTGATCACCTGGGGCACGAAATGGGAAGCCGTTACCAGATTGATATTGGCCGCACCCTGCCTTTGAAGATTCAAAAAAATCCGGGCAAGGGCTTCCTGGGTAAGCACCTTCCCGGCTTTGCCGACGGCAATTTCCCGATTCTGACAAAAACAACAACCAAGGGTACAACCAGAAAAAAAGACCGCGCCGGAGCCTCTTGTTCCCGATATGCAGGGTTCCTCCCACATATGGAGGGCGGCCCTGGCCGCCATCACCTTTGCAGGCATCTGGCAGTAACCCCTCTGTCCGTTCCTTCTGTCCACCCCGCAGTTACGCGGACACAAAGTACATGTTAGACTATCCAATCCACTCACCTACTTATCTGCTATTTCCCATCCGGAGTTCTGAAAACAACGGATCAGTCATAAACTATAATGAAAATCTCGAAAAGGAGTATGCTCATGAGTTCCAAAACTAAAATCGTCGTATTACATATGAAGGAAATTGTTTATACTTGCATTTTCCTTGTACTCGCCGCTATGATGGCGATTCTTTTATTTATTATGTTCAGACCGGAAAAAGACCAGGAAACCGCATCCTCAGCCGTAGAAACGGCAGAACCGGACCGCTATGTGCCCGGCGTCTACACCACCGCCATCGAATTAGGCGATTCCAGTTTCGATGTACAGGTTACCGTGGATTCCAACCACATCAACGCCATCGAACTGGTAAACTTAAGTGAGACCACTGCCGTTATGTATCCGCTCATGGAACCCGCCCTGGACCAGCTGGCCACGCAAATCTACCAGACCCAGTCCACCGACAATATCACCTGCTCAGAAGATAACAAATACACCTCGGCGCTGCTTTTAGAAGCCATCAAGTCCTCCCTGGCCAAAGCAGAAATCTCCGGTGAAAGCGACTCCTGAGTCCCGCAAACGGTTTCCCAATCGGAGCATTTCCCGGAACGGCAGCATCGATTTCACAGAAACGGTAAGCGATTTATGCCATCCATTGTTTCTGATAACCCATGCTATTCGTTCCGGGTATTGTTCATCTTACAATTCGATCTGTTCCACCATTTCCAGCCAGATTCTCGCGCAGGCATCGCTTGGCATCCGCAGATCACCCCGCGGCGATACGGCTACCGTACCCACCTTCGGACCATCCGGCAGACAGGAGCGTTTAAACTGCTGCTGGAAGAAGCGGCGGTAGAAATTTTTAAGCCACTTCAAAATCGTCTCCGGTTCATAGACATCCCGGAAGGTTTTCACTGCAATCCGGTAAATCTTATCCGGCTCAAACCCTGCACGCAGCATATAGTAGAGGAAGAAGTCA
>CAYRTA010000126.1:0-6880 GCA_964427045.1 uncultured Hoministercoradaptatus sp.
ATAATGGATTTTCACGCCCGCCTGCAATAAATCACGAAAATATGTTTTTGCCAGCATATAGGCGTACTTTTTATCCGGAATTCCCGGCATGATAATCTTCACATCGACGCCGCGTTTAGCGGAATAGGTCAAAGACGTAATCATCTCATGATCCAGCACCAGATACGGTGTCATGATATGCACATACTTTGTAGCCGTATTAAACATATCCATATATACCGATTCCCCCACATATTCTTTATCCATAGGGGAGTCCGCGTACGGAATCACATAACCGTCCGCCGGATACTGCTCTTTCTGCCCGAGACTGGCCTGCATAAACCAGGCATCTACCTCCTCGTTGGCACAAAAAGACCACATCTGCAAAAAGGTCCAGGTAAAGCTTTGTACCGCCGGTCCTTTAATCCGGATGGCAGTATCTTTCCAGTGGCCAAAACGCTCTTTTTCATTGATATATTCATCTGCCAGATTAACACCTCCGGTGAAAGCCGTCTTTCCGTCGATCACCACAATTTTTCTGTGATCCCGGTAATTTTGGCTGCTGGAGAGAATCGGCTTAATCGGATTAAATACGCGGCAGCGAATGCCCTCTGCTTCTATGGTTTTCGCGTAGGAAAAGGGAAGCAGAGAAAAGTTACAGGTGCCATCATAAAGGAAACGTACATCCACGCCTTCCTTGACTTTTCGTTTCAAGATCTCATGAACCGTACTCCACATGCGGCCTTCCGCCACAATAAAATATTCCAGAAAAATAAACTTTTCCGCAGATTCCAGTTCCTCAAGCAGCGCTTCGAATTTTTCCTCCCCGGAGGGGAAATAAGTAACCTGATTATTTTCATAAACAGGATAGCCCGCATATTCCATCATATAGTCGGCAAATTTTGCCTGCTGTCTGTTTTCCTGTTCCAGATGTTCTTTACATTTTTCATTTTGCCGAAGCAGCGGTCTCATCTTTCTGACAATATCCGCCAGCACACGATTGATCAGTTTGGCTCCCAACTGGGTTTCGATAAAGACATAAAAGCAAATGCCAAATACCGGAAACAAGGTCATCGGAACCATCCATGCCAGCTTAAAGTCCGGGTTTCCCGACCGGTTAATGATAACCAGCACCGTCCCCCAACTAAGCAACGCCATCAACCAGTACGTATATGTCAGGTATTGCTGCAGTACGCCGAACACCAGCACCAAAACTGCGGCCTGAACCAAAACAAACAGCAAAATGAAACCCGCATAACCAAAGATCACATGGGAGGCTCCGCGCTTTCCTTTCTCTACGAGCCTTTGCCGTTTTTCCGAACTGCTATATTTTTTTCTCTCTTTCATTCCACACCTGAAATCTTTCTTATCCTAAACGATATTCCCACTTATTCTAAAGCAATATCCCTGTTACTGTCAACAGAATATTCCTTTCGCCGGGCTCCCTCATTGGTCTATTGCTACTGTTCACTCCGTTTCCAGTAACACGTGGATAGTAACGGTCTATTTCATCAGTTCTATAAATTCCTCTTCTGAGATAACCGGAATTTGCAATTCCCTTGCTTTCCGGTTTTTCGAAGAATTGGATGTTGTATCATTATTAATCAAATAATTCGTTTTGGATGTCACGCTTCCCGTCACTTTTCCTCCCCGTTTCTCAATTTCCGCCTTCACCTCATTGCGGTTAGCATAATGATGTACGCTTCCCGTAATAACGAAATTCATCCCCTGAAACTTTTGTTCCTGGGTATTATCTTCCATCCTTTCCAGTTCCAGATGAGAAAGCAAATGATCCAATTTCTTTTGCTTCGACGAATCGGCAAAATACTCCACAAATCCTGCGGCAATCACCGGTCCTATACCGTCGATGTCCGCCAGCTCTTCCACGGTCAGATGACGAATCTGATCCAGGTCATAAGAAAACTGTTTACAGATCAGCTTCGCGTTGGCAAGGCCGATATTGGGAATTCCCAAAGCGTAAATCAGCCGCGGCAATTGGGTATGGCGGGCTTTTTCAAGGCTCTCCATCAAATTGGCAAAGGATTTTTCGCCAAAACCTTCCATGGTCACAATCTCTTCCCGGTATTTTCCGATTTCAAAAATATCGCCGAAATCCCGTATAAATCCCTTTCCAATAAACTTTTCCAAAGTTGCTTCGGAAAGGCCGTCTATATTCATGGCATCACGGCTTACAAACAGGGTAAAGCCCTTAATTGCCTTTGCCGGACATTCCGGATTTCTGCAGTACAGAGACTCCACATCATTGATCATCTCCAGAGACGTCTCTTTCCCGCAGGCCGGGCAATGGGCCGGAATATCTCTGACGCCGCTTTTCGTAAAGTTTTCCCCAATTTGAGGGATAATCATATTGGCCTTATACACGCTTATACGGTCGCCAATGCCAAGGCTTAACTTTCTCATGATGCTGACGTTATGGACGCTGGCCCGGCTGACTGTGGAACCCTCCAATTCCACCGGTTCAAAAATTGCCACCGGATTAATCAGCCCGGTCCGGGAAGGACTCCACTCGATTTCACAAAGGGTCGTTTCCGCCGTCTCGTCCGCCCATTTAAAAGCCATGGAATTTCGCGGGAACTTTGCGGTTCTTCCCAGGCTCTGGCCATAGGCAATATCATCGTACAAAACCACCAGCCCGTCGGAGGGAAAGTCATTTTCCGCAATCTTTTCGGAAAAATAATCCATGGCCTCATCCAGCGTATCCGCCGTAACCTGCCGGTACTCTACAACTTCAAATCCCTGATCTTTGAGCCATTCCATCTGGTTTTTATGGGAATTCGCAAAGTCTACGCCCCCGGCCTTAACCAATGAAAAAGCGTAAAACCGCACATTGCGTTCTGCCGTAATCCGGTTATTTAACTGGCGGACAGAACCGCTGCAAAGATTCCGGGGATTTTTATATTTGGCTTCCACATCGTCGATCTGCTCATTGATGCGTTCAAACTCTGAATACGTAATAATCGCCTCACCCCGCAGAATCAACTCCCCCTGGTAAGGAATCTTAAAAGGAATGTTCTGAAATACCCGGGCATTATTGGTCACCACTTCTCCTACCGTTCCGTTTCCTCTGGTAACGGCTTTCCACAAGGTGCCCTCCCGGTAAGTCAGTACAATGGTCAGCCCATCCAGTTTCCAGGACAACAGGCTCTCGTGATTTCCCACAAAACTTCGCAGGACCTCCCGGTCCTTCGTCTTATCCAGAGAAAGCATCGGGGCTTCATGGGCCTCCTTCGGCAAATCATCCACCGCCTCGTATCCAACCGTCACCGTGGAACTTTGGGCCAGCACCAATCCGGTCTCTGTCTCCAGACGAACCAACGTGTCATACAATTCATCATATTCCCGGTTACTCATAATCTCCCGGTCTTCCTGATAATATGCTTTGGAAGCCTCCTTCAACCGGACAGATAACTCTTTCATCTTTTGAATGACCGCCTGTTTTTCCTGCTCTCTCATGTTCTCACCTTTCCTGCCTGATTCTATCCTTCATGGACAAGGAAGAGGAATTCGCCAGCAATGCCTTTAATTTCTGAAGTTCCTCTCCTTCAACAGTTCTCAGCTGTCCCGCTTTCAAATCCTGCAAATTTATATTCATAATCCGTATCCGATGCAAAGAAGTCACCCGGTACCCAAGGGCCTCACACATCCGTCGTATCTGCCGGTTCAACCCCTGCGTCAGTATGATGTGAAACTCCCGTTCGCCGCTTTTTACCACCTTACAGGGGCGCGTCACCGTATCCAGGATAGGCACACCCTTTTCCATCCGCCGGCAAAATTCCGGCGTCACCGGATGATCTACCCGTACCACGTATTCCTTCTCATGATAGTTTCCGGCACGCATAATTTTATTCACCAGATCTCCGTCATTCGTCAAAAGCAGCAAACCGGTGGAATCCTTGTCCAGCCGGCCAACCGGAAAGATCCGTACCGGGTAGTTTATATAGTCAATGATATTATTTTTTTCTCTTTTTTCGGCCGTACAAACGATACCCGCCGGCTTATGAAAGGCCAGAAGAACCGGCTTCGGTTTCATCCGGACAGCCTTGCCTTTCACACAAATCCTATCCTCCGGCAGCACCCGGCAGCCCGGATTCACCGGTTTTCCATTGACGGTCACCAGTCCCTGCTCACACAGGCGGTCCGCCTCCCTGCGGGAACAGACGCCTGTCTCGCTTAAATATTTATTAATTCGGATTCCCTGTTCTTCCATCTGCATCCTCCCGGAAATTCAGTACCCAAAAAGTCATATGATATGAAAAAACAGGAGTGCCGCAAGCAGCACTCCCCATCTTAATCTTTCACATATTCTCTCCAGATATATCCGGTCTGTCCTTCAAACTCAATCATAATCCAGCCGTCTTCTTCGCCAATCTGAGTTACGCTCTGGCCAGCCTGAACTTCACCCAGCTTCTTCGAGGAAGTGGCCGCTTTGGCACGCACATTACAGTCCTTCTTAATGGTTCTGGTTACTGTCGTCACCGGCTCTGCCGTAGGTTCCGGCGTCGGTTCCTGTGTCACTTCTACCGTAGGCTCCGGCGTCGTTTCAACAGCTGCTGTCTCGGTTGATTCCTGACTTTCCAGAGAAGCCAAAAATGCACTCAAACCAGTATCCGCAGCCAGCGCGGCATCATAATCCTGCTGCTTGGCCGCCACCAGATCCTGCACCTCCTGGGTCTCCATCAGCTCATCGATCCGGCTCTGCTGTTCATCCGACGGCTCAGAAACAATCTTCAAAGTTCCGTCAATCGTATCCACATACAGACAACTAAGTCCCGGAAGCAGGGTATCATAGCTGGTATATTTGTGATTGTAGCATGCCAGCACCACATAACTATTCTCAGTCGTTCCCCGGCCGGTATAAACCTCTACATCATAATATCCTTCGATATAAGTGGAAGCCGCCACCGCATCTTCTTCTTCCTGAGAAATCTGATCCAACACCTGACGAAGCGTGGCAATATCACGATTACCCAGCGCCGTATAGTAGGTCTCAATTAAGGTATTTACTTCCGGATACGCGTCTTTTTTTAACGCGTCAGAGTTATCTTCCGGCGCCTCGGCCTGCTGGTCCTCCTCTTCCTCCGCATCCGGCTCTTCGGTAGGAGTGATCTGTTCTGACACCTGCTGTTCTTCTCCCGCATCATCGGAGGTCAGCAAAGATGAAATAAAACGAGCGCCAAAAAACAAAACCAGCAGTACGATCAGGATTCCAAATCCCAACATAAAATAACGCAGATTATCGGAAAGCCACTCGCGAAAATTATCCATGCTACTTATTCCTCCCCTTTTGCATATATCCGGTAACAGAAAACGCATCTGGAGGGATTCGAACCCCCGACACATGGTACCGGAAACCATTGCTCTATCCCCTGAGCTACAGATGCGTATTGTGAACTCCCGTTCACATCTAAAGACTATACCATAAGATGATGAATTTGTAAAGAAAAAATCGAAAGGAATCCTGGAACATAGCAGTTCAGCCGATTCCTGGAGGGTATCTGGTTTAAAAGCACAAAAAGCCCGGTATGACAATAGATGTTTCTAATAAGGGCCCTGCATGTTTCGTTTCCTTCTCAGCGGCCCTGTTCGACTTTCTTTTGCATACCGGGCTCTACGTTTTCAAAAGTCTCATCACATAAGCAATGCTACAAAAGAATCTTCCCTTCTTTATGGGAATAAGAATATACCTGATCTGCCAACACTTCACTGGGATCGATCTGGGTCCGGTTGATCTGCGTCACCATTTCCAATAGTTCTTCTTTATCATATAAAATACGGGAAGGTATCAGAATACATTCATGGATGCTGCTAGGAAGAATATAATAATTCTCCCCCAGCAAAAGAGCTGCCATCTGCAGCACATTCGGATACAGGATCACACCCGCTCCGAACTGCCGCTTACGATTGGTCAAAATGTACATCGGTACTTTGGGATGTGCCAAATCTTCGGGAAAATCCTCTCCCAACAATTCCTCCATAGTCATGAACTTTGGCGGCAATTTCATACAGGTGTAATGCCATGCATTTTTCCACACCTCTTCTTCTGTGATATGCCACATCTGTAAATGAGAATTTTGTATGGTAATGGTCGCAGCAGGATCGGTCTGTTCCATCTCATAATAATAAATCAGTGCCAGGTCCAGAAATCTGCGATAAGGAATGTCCTTTAATCGTTCCCGATTTTTCTCATAATTGACCAGTTTGAAATAAATCTGTGTCTTTACATCTTTATAGCTTTGAAAGAAATGATCCGTAAAACGGTATCGTGGTCCACAGTTTTCATAGGTCCAGCAAATTTTTTCCACCAATTGTTCCCAGGTCACTCCCTTTTGGAACAATGCGAGGTAATCATTGATGTATATCACCGGAGCGCAATTTTCCCCGATACGGGTTAGAATCATGCCCTCCTGGTATATGCCGTTATTCTTAGGTATCTTTTCAAAGGAAATACTGACTTCCTCAGGAAGAATTTCTTGTAACGTATCTGCTAATTTACTTTTGAATTCCTGATAATCCAAATTTCTGCTCCTTGCCAGTGAAATTCGGATATTTGTAAGGGATACTGTTATTGTAATCCCGCAGAAGCAAAAAGGCAAATGAAGAATCCGGAAAAAATATTAAGTTTTTCTAACCTGAAAATTTATACTCTTTTTACGAATATTCTATTTTCTGACCGCTTTCGACACCGGAGGCCGCCAAATCAATTTTGCTGATTTTCCTATTGATTTCATTTTTCAGAGTGCTATAATAGAGACACGGACGGAAGCATAGCTCAGCCGGGATGAGCGTTCGCCTCACACGCGAAAGGTCAGGGGTTCGAGCCCCCTTGCTTCCATTTTTTATAAAATATACAATAATGCATCGAAAAATGCAACATAAAAAC
>CAYRTA010000127.1:0-6787 GCA_964427045.1 uncultured Hoministercoradaptatus sp.
TTACGGTTATGTATATGTAGCACAGATTTCCATGGGCGCTGACTTCAATCAGGCTATTAAAGCGATCTCTGAGGCAGAGGCATATCCGGGACCATCCCTGATTATCGCTTATGCTCCATGTATCAACCATGGTATCAAGAAAGGTATGGCAAAAGCCCAGACCGAAGAAGAATTGGCAGTTAAGTGTGGATATTGGCACAACTTCCGCTTCAACCCGGCTGCAGAAAACAAGTTTACGCTGGATTCCAAGGAGCCGACCGAAGATTATCAGTCCTTCCTGGATGGCGAGGTTCGTTACAATTCTCTGAAACGTTCCAACCCGGCTAAGGCTGCTAAACTGTTTGCTAAGAATGAGGCAGAGGCAAAAGCAAGACTGGCATATCTGAAGAAACTGGTAAATCTGTACGGTAAAGAAGACTAATCGGGAAACCGTACGAAAATATACAGTTGAATAAAGCAAAGGAATGGATGGCTTCTGTCAAAGGATAACCATTTCCATTCCGTAGAAGGACATCCCCGCGAAAGCTCCTGTTTTGTGACAGGAAAGGTTTCGCGGGGATGTTTTGCTGCAGCGAAGAAAGCAGGATTCTGAAAAGCCCATTTTAAAAAAACTTATTCCGTGTGAATTCTTACTTGACAGATGGGAATAAAAGAACTAATATCATATTAAACAGATAGGAATAATATGAAATCAAGGAGATGCTCATATGTACTATAAAATTTCAGAAGTATCGCAGATGACAGACATTCCCATAGACACCATTCGTTATTACGAGAAGAGGGGAGTTCTCTCGCCGATGCGCAAAGGGAAATATCGGGTTTTCTCTGATGAGGATGTATATCTGCTATGTGAATATAAGAAGATGAGAAGTTATGGCCTTACACTGCAGGAGATCAGAAATTTTCATCAGGTTGCCAGCATGGAGGATTATGCGGGGCAGTTCCAGGCGATCCGGGATGACTGTGAGAAAAAATTGAAGTATTATTTGGCTTTAACACAAAGTATGAAAAGCAGTGTGGATACCATACGCAATGCGGTGAACCAGGTGGGCCGCTACGAACTGACGGAGATTTCCTCAAAATATTACATTGACTTCTTCCGGCAAAAGGAAGATGGTTTTGCGCGGCAGGACATTTGGAAAAGCTGGGTACATGAGTACTATCCCTGGGTAGAGTATATTGCGGTTTTGGACCTGGAGGATGGGGAAAGTGAAAACATTACCAAGAATTCTATGTGGGTGAATGCTATTGACGAGGAGTTTGTGAAAACACTTCAGGTTCCCATTGATGAGAGCGTACAGCGGATCCCTGCAAAAAAGGCATTGTTTACCGTCGTCAATCGGTATGGGGAGCGGCTGATTGACAAACGTTTTGCGAAAGAAATCCGAAAAGAATTAAAAAAGCGCAAGCTGGTTCTGGATGGTAAGATGATCGGCAAGATGATTGCGCGCATTAAAGAAGAAGATCAGATTCTGCGCTATATCGGAATCTGGATTCCGGTATGTGAAGAACGGAGCGGACAAGTCCGCCCGAAACTTCCCGAATCCTCAGAGTCCTTTTAAAAATAGACAGACAGGCGTCGGCCTGTCTTTTTTTTTGGCACAATATGGTTCCTTAACACAATACGGTTTCTTAGCGCAACACGGTTTCTTAGCGCAACACGGTTTCCTGTGATACAAAACCTCCAGGGGCTGCTGTTTTGTGGGCTGTCGAAAAAAGTTAAAAAAAATATTGACTCTGTAGTAGCTACAGAATATATAATGAATCCCATAAAACATACAAAACACATAGAAATAGTAGGATATAAGAAATGGGGGATTCAAAGTGAGTTATAGAGCTTTTGAAGATCAGAATCTTGGTTTTACAACCCGGCAGCTGCATGCCGGCTATAATCCGGGGGAGCATTATCGTTCTAAGGCGGTTCCCATATATCAGACGGCCGTTTTTGAACTGGGTGATTATGAGCGATGTCTGCGGCTGTTTGAATATGCAGAAGAAGGCCATTCTTATGTGCGGTTTTCCAATCCCACCAATGATGTATTGGAAAAGAGACTGGCATCCTTAGAAGGCGGGGCCGCAGCGGTGTCCTTTGCTTCGGGTATGGCGGCTATTTCCAGTACTCTTCTCAATCTGGCCCATGAGGGTGATGAAATTGTGGCAGTACAGACTCTGTATGGCGGCAGTACCACGTTGCTGGCAAAGACACTTCCTGACTATGGTATCACGGGCAGATTTGTGGAGGATGAGACGGATATCGAGTCCTACCGGAAATTAATTACCGATAAAACGAAGGCCATTTATCTGGAGTGTATCGGGAATCCGAAGATCAATATTATTGATATCGACCGGGTGGTGGAACTGGCCCATTCCTATGGCATTCCCGTGGTCATGGATAATACTTTTGCCACCCCGTACCTGTTTCAGCCCTTCGCCCACGGTGTTGATATTGTCTGCTATTCGGCGACCAAATATCTTTCCGGCCATGGCGTAGTGATTGCGGGTATTGTCGTGGAAAAGGGAGGATTTGATTGGTTAAACGGCCGTTTCCCGGAGTTTGAAGCTTTCTATGAAGCAAACAAGAAGGATATCGGCGAGGACGTTTTAAATCAGGTCATGTTTACCAAGCGGCTTCGTATGCGGTATCTGACAGATCTTGGCGGGCATATGAGTCCCCAGACGGCCTTCTACGTACTGCAGGGCATGGAGACCTTATCCCTGCGTATGGAACGGCACGTATACAATGCGAAAAAAATTGCGGAATTTCTGGAACAACATCCGGCCATTAAGGAAGTGGCTTATCCCGGACTTCCCTCAAGTCCCTATTATGAGTTAGCCCGGAAATATTTTCCGAAAGGACCGGGAGCCATGATGGCCATCCGCGTAAAGGGCGGCCTTCAGGCAACATTGAAGGTACTGGAAAAGGTACAGGTATTTGATTATATGGTAAATGTGGGAGACGCCAAGAGTCTGATTGTACATCCGGCCTCTTCCACCCATTTCGGACATTCGATAGAGGAACAGGAAAAAGCAGGTGTGTATGAGGATACACTCCGGTTATCCATCGGTATTGAAGATGTGGAAGATTTGATTGCCGATCTGGATCAGGCGTTGGGAGGTAGGTAGCATGGCAGCCATCATTGATCAGGAAAAATGTATTCATTGCAAAACCTGTTATGACAGATGTCCGGAGGAATCCTTCGGCATCAACGCCAGGGGAGAGATTTATGTACAATATCCCGAAGAGTGCTGGCTGTGTGGAGCCTGTGAGATGGATTGTCCCGCCGGTGCCATAGAGGTTCACTATGAAATCAATGCAGGTCCCATGTTTGTACCGCTTCATTAGAGTACACCGTGAAAGAAAAGAGAGAGGATGTTATGAGTCAGAAAACAGAGATAAAAAGGATACAGGCGGATGTGGTGATATGCGGCGGAGGAATTGCCGGTGCCCTGGCTGCCATAGAGGCGGCAGACCGGGGAGCGCAGGTTGTGGTGCTGGAGCGCGCCAATACCTTAAGAAGCGGCTGCGCCGGCTCCGGTATCGACCATCTGACCAGTTATGTACCGCCTTTTCATGAGGCCATCGGCTACACCAGAGAAATGATGAAAGAAGAGATGGCTCAGGGCATGATCGGCCGGGGGCTGGGTGACCGGAGAATCACCGATCATTTTGTGGACGTAAGCTACGAGCGGATTATGCGTCTTGAAAAGTATGGATTAAAATTAAGAGGATTTGAAGATTCCCATTTGCCGGAAGGCTTCCGCATGGTTCCGCAGTTTCAGAATGTGCCGACCAGCATCAATTTTGAGGGGCGGGATTTGAAAGTGAAGCTGACCAAAGGTATGAAGAATGCCGGCGTAAAGATTATCAACCATGCCCAGGTGACAAAGATATTGACCGATACTGACGGCCGGGCGGCAGGGGCTGCGGCCGTATCCTCCAGGGAGGATTTGCTCTACGTGGTGGAGGCAAAGGCAGTGATCTTGTCCGTCTGCGGGGGAGCCGGTTCGCTGGCCTACCCCTGCAACAAGGAGGACCGGCATTACGAAAACCCCAGCGCCAGCAAAAGCGGGGCCGGAATTTCTCTGCCCTTAAGTGCAGGTGCAGATGTGGCAAATCTGGAATTTAACTTTGCAGAGGGAGAATTATCTTTTATGGGATTTTCCACCAGAGTCGGTTCTCCCGGAAGTTCCTGGTGGCCGGCCGCCAGAGCCGTTGACGATGACGGTGAGGTCTTTGTGAAACGGATTTATGATCTTCCGGTGGATGAACCCGATTACGTGAACGTGCATACAAAGATGTGGACCGAGTTCATGGATGCCTTCTATGCCATGCATCCGGCCATCAAAGAGGGACATCAGCTGTATATGGACTTACAGGAGGCCAGCGAAAAAGAAGTGGAATACATACGCTGGACTCTGGGACACGAGGGACGCTGCTGGCTCTGGCTTCAAAACCTTGACCGGGCAGGTGTGGATTTGAAGAATATCAAGATTCCCTATAAATATGAACATAAGGTTTCCATGCATGGCCCCTGCAGCGGCGTGGTGGTAAATGAAAAATGTGAAACGACGGTTTCTGGTCTATATGCGGCCGGAGACACCATGGGGCTTGGAAATGGAAGCGGTCCCTTTGCGGTGGTGTTTGGAATCGAAGCCGGTATGCAGGCAGCAGGCTACGTGAAGAAACGGAAGGAAGCCTTGGGCATACAAGAAGAACAGATTGAGCAGGTTTTTCATCAGATGGAACAGATCCGGGGTAACGTCGGCGGAGAGCCGTGGCAGAACGTGCAGGGCGCCATAAGGGGAGTTGTAAATACCTTTGGTACCAGTCCCCTGACCAATACGAAGGTGCAATATGGATTGGATAAGTTGAAAGAACTAAGGGCAAACACCAATCTGTATGCGTCCAATCCCCATGAAATGGCCAGAGCCTTCCAGGTATTGTCCCTGCTGGATGCGGCAGAGGCCATGTTTGAAGCTGCCCGGCATCGCAGGGAAGGCTTCGGCCCCTATAAACGGGTAGAGACGTATGCACAATGGAAATCCTATGGGGAGCGGCAGGAACCGCAGAAAACGGTATCCTACGGATTATTTAAGAAAGAAAGCGGTGAATTTGGATTTCATACGTATGATTATTCCAATCCGTCGATGAGGTTAGCATAAGATGACAAAATTGTTTGATGTCCCACTGGTTTTTACGCAGATACCGAAATTGCTTTCATTTTTATACGTCAATGTGGAAATTGCTCTGGTTGCGCTTTTGATGGGCTGGAGTATTGGCCTGGTCATTGCCGTGATTCGTATCAACAAGGTTCCGGTACTGCGGCAATTGGCGGCGCTTTATGTGTCCGTGATCCGGGGTACGCCGATTCTTGTCCAATTGTACCTCACCTATTTTGGTATTCCCATTGCCCTGCGTTATATCAATTATTATCACGGGACGAATTTTAATATTAACAAAATACCGGGAATCGTATTTGCCGTAGTGGCGCTGGGACTAAACCAGTCGGCTTTTGATTCCGAGACCATCCGGGCCTCGATTCTATCCGTGGAAAAGGGGCAGATTGAGGCGGCCAAATCCCTGGGTATGAAGGGCGGTCAAATACTAAAACGGGTTATTTTGCCTCAGGCCTTTAGTGTGGCATTGCCGCCCCTCGGCAACTCTCTGATCGGACTGATCAAGGGTACCTCTCTGGTATTTGTCTGCTCCGTTATTGAGATGACAGCGGAAGGAAAAATTTTGGCGGGACGTAATTACCGGTATTTTGAAGTTTATTGTTCCCTGGCGATTATCTATTGGATTATAACGGTTGTGTTAGAATTCATATTTAAGATGTTGGAGAAAAAATTCAGTATTCCAGATCAGATCGTGGAAACTGCCGGAAAGGAAGGGAAAAGCGCATGAGTTATATTGAAATCAGGAAAGTCAGCAAGCGGTTTGGCAATAACGTAGTGCTGGATCAACTGGATTTGGATATCGATAAAGGGGAGGTCGTGGCTATTATCGGGCCATCCGGAACCGGAAAATCCACACTGCTGCGTACCCTGAATCAGTTGGAGGTGCCGGAAAGCGGAACCTTTACCATTGACGGTAAGACCTATGATCTGGCCAGTAAAAAGCCGGCGGAAGTATTGGCGCTTCGGCAGCATACGGAGATGATCTTTCAGCAGTTCAATTTATTTAAACACATGACGGCGTTGGAAAATGTCATGGAAGCCCTGGTAACGGTGAAAAAGATGCCAAAGGAACAGGCAATGCAGATTGCTCTTAAGGAATTGGAAAAGGTAGGGCTGGGAAATAGAACCGGGCATTATCCCAAGCATCTTTCCGGGGGACAACAGCAGCGGGTAGCCATAGCCCGTGCCCTGGCCATGAAGCCAGATCTGCTGTTGATGGATGAGCCTACCTCCGCACTGGACCCGGAACTGGTCAGTGAGGTGCTGGTGACCATAAAAAATGCCGTTTCCGAGGGAAATACGATTTTACTGGTTACGCATGAGATGAATTTCGTATCCAAGGTTGCGGACCGGATCATATTTCTGGAACATGGCAAGATTGTGGCTTACGGAACGCCAAATGAGGTGTTTAATAATCCGAAAAACGATCGTTTAAAAGAATTTTTGGAAAAGATCAATATCATCAAAGAACCCGATTATTATATTTGACGCTGAGTCAAATGAAATAATATAAAGCCTGCATGTGAAAAAGCAAGGCTAAATCTATGAAAACTAAAAAGCATTCCTATAGAACATGAAATTTGACAATTAAAAAAATCTCCCAGTATGA
>CAYRTA010000128.1:0-6715 GCA_964427045.1 uncultured Hoministercoradaptatus sp.
TTCCCATGGACCAGATCAGGACACAGGGCCGGTTTTTATCCCGCTCTACCAATTTCTTTACCCGGTCGCAGATGGCCTCGGTAAACTCCGGATTGTCCGCAATCACTTCATTCCACCGCAATCCGCTTTCCGTCCGGTCCATACCCGGGCTATATTCAATCCAGGTGCCATGGCTTTCATTATCGGCCTCATCAATCACATAAAAGCCATACCGGTCGCACAACTGATAAAACATGGGCGCGTTGGGGTAATGACTGGTACGGATCGCATTAAAGTTATGCCGCTTCATCAGCTGCAAATCGGTTTTCATCTGTTCCAGACTGATGGTAAATCCGGTTACCGGGTCAGAGTCATGGCGATTGACGCCCCGGAACTTAATTTTGCGGCCGTTTACATACAACACATTTCCTTTCACGTAAACTTCCCGTATGCCCACGGTTTCCGTAATCACCTCGTCATCCGTCTCCAACACAAGGGTATATAAATAGGGATCCTCACTGTTCCATAAATGGGGCTGTTCGATCTCCCACTCCAGATATTCCCGGCCGCTTACGGTACTGACTGCCTGGTTTTCTCTGTCATATAGAGTGGCCTTTACCGTAACCGCCTGATCCAGATAGGTCATCTGCATACAAATTTTTGCCTTTTCTTCTTCCACATAAGTCCGAATAAAATAGTCAAAGAGGCACTGGCTGGGCCGGCGCAAAAGATATACATCCCGAAAGATACCGCTCATACGAAACTTATCCTGATCTTCCAGATAACTGCCGTCACACCATTTCAGCACCAAAACGGCCAGCGTATTCTCTCCTTCCTTCAGCACATCGGTAACGTCAAATTCGCTGCTGCAATGGGAAACCTGGCTGTATCCCACATACGTTCCGTTTACCCACAGATAAAAGCAGGAATCCACGCCTTCAAAATTCAGATATGCCCTGGGCGCCCTTTCGTCCTTCTCATACAAAAAAGTATGTACGTAAGTACCGCAGGGATTCTCAAGCGGAACATACGGCGGGTCCACCGGAAAGGGATAACGCATATTGGTATACTGATGAGAATCATAACCAAATTGCTGCCATACGCTGGGAACGGGCAGTTCCTTATAGCCGGAAACATCAAATCCCGGCTCATAAAAACGGTCCTGCACCTTTTGGATGCTGTCATAATATCGAAATTTCCACTGGCCATTGAGAAGCTGCATCCGGTCCGAAACCTCTCTATTCTCCGCCGGATCCTCAAGCCGTTTTGCGGCCGGAATATAATAAGCCCGCTCCGGCATTGTATTTTCATGTAATTTATGCAAATCTTCATAATAATGAGGTATGATCATACGAATCTCCTTTTCTGCTGCAATTGTACCCTCCACAAATGGAGTAATTTCCTATGAAACAAAAATCCGGGCGATGACCCGGATTTTTGTTTATATAGCACTTCGTATTTAGTCATCACAAGGTTTTCATAAAACGGTCAAAAGCTGCTCTTCCTTCTTCCGTACATTTGTACACGCCGGCGTCTTCCAGTACGCCCACAAACACTTTACCTACTTCCCGCTCAATGATCGCTCTTACGTTATCCTGGTTTATCTCAGGATACTGCTTACGAAACTCCTCTGCCCATGCCGCATGTTTTTCCAGTTCCTCATAAGTATTCAGCGGTTTCTTCTCCACCAGACACTCTTCCAGAAGCTGCATTTCCCGGTCCAGTCTGGCCGGCAGTACCGCCAGGCCCATAACCTCGATCAGACCGATATTTTCTTTTTTAATATGATGGTACTGGGCATGAGGATGATATACTCCCAGCGGGCAATCTTCTGTCGTAATGTTGTTGCGGAGAGTCAAATCCAGTTCGTACTCCTCGCCCTTTCTTCTGGCAATCGGCGTAATGGTATTATGGGGCTCCCCGTCGGTCTCGGCAAAGATAAAAGCATCCTCGTCGGTATAGCCGCGCCATTTCTTTAGAATATGTGCCGCCAGATCGATCAGCCGGGCGGCATCCGTACTTCTGATACGAATGACAGATAACGGCCAATGAACGATGCCGACGGTCACATCTTCATATCCTGCAATGGTATACGTTTTCTCGATCTCCGCTTTTTCCATAGCAAAAGTATAATGGCCGCCCTGGAAATGATCGTGAGTCAGAATAGAACCGCCTACGATCGGCAAATCCGCGTTGCTTCCTAAAAAGTAATGCGGGAACTGCTCCACAAAGGAAAACAGTTTTTCAAATGCATTACGGTCAATCTTCATCGGCACATGCTGTCCGTTAAATACGATGCAGTGCTCATTATAATAAACATAGGGGGAATACTGGAATCCCCAGTCATTTCCGCAGATTTTTATGGGAACAATCCGGTGATTGCCTCTGGCCGGATGATTCATGCGGCCTGCATAGCCCTCGTTTTCCATGCAAAGCTGGCACTTCGGATAAGCGCTCTGCTTGGCGGTTCTTGCTGCCGCGATGGCCTTCGGATCCTTTTCCGGCTTAGATAAATTAATGGTAATGTCGATTTCACCGTAGGGGCTTTCCACCTTCCATTTACGGTCTTTCTTTATACGGTCCCGGCGGATGTAGTTGGTATCCTTACTGAACTGATAGAACCAGTCCGTAGCCCTTTGGGGGCTTTCTTTGTAAAGATTCCAGAACCTGGCCGCCACATGAGAAGGACGATCCGCCAAAACACTCATCAGTTCCGTATCAAACAAATCTTTGCTGGTAATATCATCGCTTTTCAGTACACCTCTTTCGAAAGCATCCTGTGTCAGTTTCTCCAGTACCACGCAAAGAGCCTCTTTTTCCGGAACTTCGCTCTCCTGGGTCTTTTCGTATTCATCCAGTTTCATAACCGCCAACAGCCGGTTCCGGATATAGGTCTGGTCCTGCTTGTCAATCAGGCCCTTCTCCAATCCGTACGCTACTAACTGATCGATCGATTCATATACACCCATCTGTTTGTCCTCCTCTTAGATTACTTTCACGCCGCCGACACTTCTTACATGCAGTACGTGGCAGGCTCCTGAGCCAAAAATCCGCTCAATGGATTCTTTATATTCGTTCACCTTCTCCTCCGGCACAAATACCTGGATGGTTCCGGCAAAACCGCCGCCATGTACCCGGCAGGCAATCTCTTTTCCCAAAAATTTCTTTGTCATCAGAAGAGCCACGGCCACACTCTGATCATCCGCTTTGTGAATGGAATATACATTCTGCAAATACCGGAAAGAAGAATTACCGGACTCCCGGATCAACTGCTGGAATCTGGGGTAATCACCCTTCTCAAGGGCCTCTCTCTGTTCCTCTACTCTGTGATTTTCATCAAACCAATGGATGGAACGGAGAACTGCACGGTCTCCCGCATACTTACGGATCAAGGGCAATTCCCGGTAAAATGCCTCCTCATCCACCTGGCGCAGCACTTCCTTTCCGAAATAAGCCGCAACCTTTCTCATTTCCTTCGGTATCCGCGCATAGTCATCCGTCAAATCCGCATGAGAACCCTTGGTATCCACGATACACAACCGATAACCGAAGGACTCAAAATCCACATTTACCTTCTCTACCAGGGGATTGATGGGATTTTCAAAATCGATATAAACGAGACCGCCCACAGAACAAGCCATTTGATCCAAAAGGCCGCTTGGTTTTCCAAAATATTGATTTTCCGCCTCCTGCCCGATCTGTGCAATGGTAACCGGGTCAATGGCGCCGTCGTTATAAAGTCCGGAAAGAATATTACCCAGAAGGACCTCATAAGCCGCAGAAGAAGAAAGGCCGGAACCGGATAATACCTGGCTGGTCACATAGGCCTTGAAGCCACCGATGGCAAACCCTCTTTTCTTTATTCCCGCGGCCACACCTCTTACCAGAGAAACGGTTGTTCCCTGCTCCCTGGGATTTGCCTGCAATTCCTGCAAATCAACTTCCGTCCACTGATAGCCCTCGGATTTAATACGAATCTGTGCTTCCTTTGTAGCTGCTGCTACGGCAATGGTATCAATATCCACAGAAGCTGCCAGAACTTTTCCGTACTGGTGGTCGGTGTGATTACCGCAAATCTCACTTCTTCCCGGCGCACTGTAGATTTCTACCTCTTCATCCCCAAATAAAGAGATAAACTGCTGCAGTGCCTTTACGTACCTTTCACACTGCTGCTTTCCGTTTGCTTCTCCCAAATACAGATCACTGAGGACCTGATCGTAACAATGATTCTGCAAATTTTCAATTAATTGACTTGCTTTGCCCGCCATAAGAGAAACCCCCTAAATCGTAATATTTTTATATATTGCCGGGTCAAAAGTCATAAACGACGAAGCAATCCGTATGGCATCTTTTGACCCCAACATCATTATATACATAGTAAATTACTTTACTAAAAAAGTCAATATGCAGGGTAAACTTTTTACTAATTTTTTTAACTTCATATTTACCAATACCGGACCATATGGTATACTAGGTACGAGAAACAACAGATTTTAATGATAAGGAAGAAGAGACGAGCATGGCTACATTAAAGGACATTGCTGCCCGTGCGGGTATTTCGGCGGGCGCCGTATCACGTATTTTAAACCAGGATGAAACCCTGAATGTAACTCCCAAGACGAGGGAGCGGGTCTATCAGATTGCCAATGAATTGGGATATCACAAAAAAAATGCCCCTTCCCCCAATACCACCATCGGAATTTTCCAGTGGTTCTCACAGTTTCAGGAGTTACAGGATCCCTATTATCAAAGTATACGGATGGGAATTGAAAAATACTGTGCTGACAAAAAATTAGAAGTGATACGAACCTACAAAAGCGATTCCAACTATAAGGATACCCTGAAAAATATCCGGGCACTGATCTGTATCGGAAAATTCGATGATGCCCAGATTAAGGAATTCCAATCACTGGCTCCTTATGTATTGTTTGTAGACATGAAAACCAAACGCATCCACTGTAATACCATCTGTCTGGATTTTCCCCAGGCGGTTACGGATGCCATGGATTATTTATATGAACTGGGCCATCGTAAAATTGCTTATCTTGGGGGTAAAGAAATCCTACAGGATCAATCTGTCTACTACGAAGAACGAAAAGAAAGCTTCATCACTTACTGTGAAACCCACCAGATCACCTATAAACCATATCTGAAGGAATCCGGCTTTTCATCGGAGGACGGGTATCAGATGACCCTGGAACTTATCCGGGACAACCAATTGCCTACGGCGATTTTCGCCGCCAGCGACCCCATCGCCCTGGGCGCCATGAAAGCACTGACCGAAAGCCAGATCCGTATTCCGGAGGATATCTCTGTCATGGGATTTGACGATATCAATCTGGCCGCCTATACCCAGCCGGCTCTGACTACCATCCACGCGCCGGCCACTTTCATGGGCGAATACGCCGCCCACTATATTTATATGTTAAGCCGGGCCGCTTCCATCGAATACCAGACGCCGGTCCGCCTGGTATTACCCTGCGAGTTGGTCATCCGCGACTCCTGCGCCCCCATCAAAGATAAACCGGCCGAATCCTGATCTTAAAATAGAAAAAGAATCCTGCATCTGCTTTTGGTTAATATCGCAGATGAATTTTGGAAAGACAAACTTCCACCTCATATCCATAGTGGCGGGTAAAAAATTCCATACCCGCCCTGGCAAGGTCCACATGATTCTTCGGCGCCACTGTAATTTTCTTTATAAATTTCTTTTCTTTGCCAATATCCACAAGAATATAGGGCAATAAAAATCCATCCTTTTCCCTCAAAAATATCGCCTTTGGATCCCTTTCTTTAAAGACCATCCGGTATTCCTGTTCCACAGCAAATTCTTCCTGTTTAAAAAACAGGGAATAAATGGATATGGTCTTTATAAAAACTCTGCAGAACTTATGAAACATTTCACTCTTTTGGCCGCTCTCGGCGCCTTCCATTAAATCGGCCAAGGACAGGCCAAAACGCCGGGGAATTTGGTCAAACAAAAGTGTTCTTACAATGGACTTCTGCTTCTTTTTTGAATAAATCAAATAGCCGTGATACACAACCTTTCGTTTCTCTTCAATCTGTCTGATTAACTCCTTCCCATTAAACTCCAGATTATAGCCCGTTTTATCTCCAAACTCAGACCACAGCGTAATGCTATCGGGATCAACAGAAAAAGAAGTGACAAAAAAGGATTGCCGTTCTATCAGATAGGAACATGCGAGAAGACATTCCCTTAGCATATGACGCCAGCGTTTCTTCGGTATCTCCTCAAGCACCGCATCCACCACCTTAAGCGTATATACCATCTCGTTAATATCATTGAGGAAATTACTCTTCGTGGCATAAAACGCCCTGTCCTTCAAAATCCCCTGTACCCCATTACTTTTTGTATAGTGATAGAGAACACCACGGTCATCCATCTGTCTTAAATGAATATATTGATTCGCCACTGTTATCTCCCGTCCCATGCCCTTTATCAGGAAAGCATCTACTATATCATACCCATAAGGCGAAAAAACTATGCAAAAAGCCCCATCCCGTAACGATTTAAGAAAATCGTTACGGGATAGGGCTTTTCGTTATGAAGATGTAGTTCCGTTATTTCATCACCGCAGTGCATAAATTCTGGCCTCATAGGGTTTCAGAATCTGCCCGTCCATCTCCTTATAATTTGCCATGATAATTTCCTTATCCGCATGTTCAATATTCTCCGGCAATGCATAGGCCTGGCATTTGTCCTGGAAATTGTACA
>CAYRTA010000129.1:0-6644 GCA_964427045.1 uncultured Hoministercoradaptatus sp.
GCCCTCTTCCAGGTTCGGCTCAATGTCTTTCTTGTACATATCAGCCTGCAGTTCATCGTTGATCAGGATCATAATGATATCTGCTTTTTTAGCAGCTTCAGCAGTGGTATAAACCTCAAATCCCTGTGCTTCAGCTTTTGCCCATGATTTGCTGCCCTCATATAATCCGATGATAACATGACAACCGGACTCTTTGGCGTTCAGTGCATGAGCATGTCCCTGACTTCCATAACCAATGACCGCTATTGTTTTACCCTCCAATAAAGACAGGTTACAATCCTCCTGGTAATAAATTCTATTAGCCATTTTTTATTCCTCCTAGGATTAAATATATTGTTAGGGAGAAATCCCTCTAACATGCATGTAATAAGACGGCGATTATAAGACGATATTTATAATACGATAACGTAGTCCTCACCGCGGGCCAGACCGGATACACCGGTTCTTGCAAGTTCCAGAATCTCATTGCCATCGCCGAGCAGCTCAATAAACGCCTGCAGTTTGGAGGCCGAGCCGGTCAATTCCATGGTCATAGATCCGGTGGATATGTCAACAACCTTTGCGCGGAAAATTTCCGCAATAGAAGTAACATTCATACGGTTTTCTTTGGAAACCTTAACTTTAATCAAAATCAATTCACGGGTGACACTTTCTCCCGGTTCCAAAACCTTAATATGTTTTACATCAACCAGTTTATTTAATTGCTTTGTAATTTGATCCAATACGAGATCATCACCGCTGCATACGACAGTCATGCGGGAAAATCTGGGATCAGCGGTCACACCAACGGTTAAACTGTCAATATTATAACCGCGTCTGCTGAAAAGACCTGCAACACGGCTCAGAACACCGGCAGTATTATCCACTAAAATAGATAAAATTCTCTGTTTCATGCCTTAACCCACTTTCGTTTTCTTACTTCGTATAAAATGCTTTAAGTCACATTCTAACAACTTCATATTTTTTTGTCAATGGTTTCAAACATATCTTTTGGAGTAAAAGAATAGATAGAAATAATTTGAGAATAACAGATTGACAGCATATAAAAAGTATGTTAATGTACAAATATGCAATTTCCAAGAAAAATGAATTGGAAAAAATAAGAATGCGTTGAAGAGGAATAGTACGGTTGTGACAGACTTCAGAGAACTGCTGGGTGGTGCGAAGCAGTGGATGAATCTTCCGGAACTGCCCTCGGAGCAGTTGCCCGAAAGCATAGCAAGTAGGCGCAAACGGAACACCCTACCGTTATCAGAGGGAACGATATAAGGTTACGGCCCGTATCGGTAAAGTGCATGGGAAACCATGAAGAAGAGTGGTACCGCGTAGGATGATGTCCTTCGTCTCTTAAAAAATAAGAGACGAAGTTTTTTTTTTGCCAAGCATGCCGAAAAGCCAGTAAAAAGACTTTTTGACTGCCGAAAAGAAAATATGTGATGCGACATAAGTAAGAGGAGGAAAAAATCATGATGAATCATAAGAAGTATGTGAAGCAGTATTATATGCCGCCGGTTCGTTGTATGAAATGGGCCGAAAAGGATGCCGTTGAGAAGGCTCCGATCTGGTGCAGCGTAGATTTGCGGGATGGCAATCAGGCTCTGGTGATTCCCATGAGTCTGCAGCAGAAGATTGATTTCTTCAAATTATTAGTCAAAATTGGATTTAAGGAAATTGAGGTTGGATTTCCGGCCGCTTCCCAGACAGAGTATGATTTTGTGCGCGCACTGATTGACCAGAATCTGATTCCTGATGATGTAACGATCCAGGTTCTGACTCAGGCCAGAGAGCATATCATTCGAAAGACTTTTGAAGCTGTAAAGGGTGCGCCAAAGGCAATTATTCATGTCTATAATTCTACATCCGTTAGTCAGAGAGAGCAGGTGTTCCGCAAAACAAAGGCAGAGATTAAACAGATTGCTGTTGACGGTGCCGCTTTACTGAAAAAACTTGCCGATGAGACAGAAGGAAATTTCCTGTTTGAATATAGTCCGGAAAGTTTTACAGGAACAGAGCCGGAATATGCACTGGAAGTATGCAATGCTGTTTTGGATGTATGGAAACCGACGCCGGATAAGAAAGCGATTATCAACCTTCCGGTGACCGTAGAGCATTCCATGCCCCATGTATACGCCAGCCAGATTGAATACATGTGCGAAAACATGAAGTATAGAGAAAATGTTGTGGTATCTTTACATCCGCATAACGACCGCGGCTGTGGTGTGGCGGATTCTGAGATGGGTCTGTTAGCAGGTGCAGATCGTATTGAAGGAACGCTGTTTGGTAATGGTGAGCGTACCGGTAACGTGGATATCATAACTCTGGCCATGAATATGTATGCGCAGGGTGTTGATCCTGAGTTGGATTTTAACGACATGCCGGATATCTGTGAGAAATATGAGGCTTATACCGGTATGAAAGTGGATGAGAGAAGCCCATATAGCGGAGCGCTGGTATTTGCCGCTTTCTCTGGTTCTCATCAGGATGCTATTGCAAAAGGTATGAAATGGATTGAAGAGAAAGACCCGGATCATTGGACCGTTCCGTATCTGCCTATCGATCCTAACGATGTGGGAAGAAATTACGATGCAGATGTAATCCGTATCAACAGCCAGTCAGGAAAGGGTGGTGTTGGTTATATTCTGGAAACAAAGTATGGACTGAATTTGCCGCCGAAGATGCGTGAAGCTATGGGCTATGCGGCAAAAGCCGTATCCGATACCAATCATCGGGAACTGCATCCGGAAGAAATCTTTGAACTGTTTAAGAAAACATTCGAGAACGTCAAGAGACCATATAGTGTTGAAATTGTTCATTTCCAGCAGGTGGGACCGATCACTGCGCAGGTTACTTCTTCTTGCAATGGGCGCATGCTTACCACAGAAGCTACGGGTAATGGCCGTCTGGATGCCGTAAGTAATGCTTTAAAGAAGGCATATAATCTGCAATACAAAGTAGTAACTTATACGGAACATGCGTTAGAGCAGAGCTCCAGTTCCAGAGCCATCGCCTATGTAGGCATTCAGAAGCCAGACGGTTCCCTGTCCTGGGGTGCTGGCATTGATTGCGATATCATCAAGGCGTCCATCGATGCATTGGTAACGGCAATTAATAACAGATAGTAATATTCAATTTCTGCATTGCCAGATAATGAAAAAGAATGGGTATTGACAGATAGACAGCACATCAGAAATGGTGTGCTTTTCTATTGGAATAAAATGATATTTGTGGTACAATACTTACAGAAAACTGAGTGTTTTGACTAATTTTGGAGGTGCCATATGGCGAAAAGAAAAGTGACAAGTGTGCAGGGTACTGAGGCCCCTGTAGAGAAAGAAACAAAAAAGACTGCGAAAGCAGAAAAGAGTGAAGCGAAAGCGGTTAAAGAGGTCAAAAAAGAAGAAGTCAAAGAAGAAGTTAAAGAAGAGCCGAAGAAAAAACCGGCGAAAACTGCCAGAAAAACAAAGGCGGCGGAATCGAAGAAAGCGGCTGAAAAGAAAGTCTTGGCAGAGGAACCAAAGACAGAAGAGCCGGCAGCTAAAGCAGCCGAAGAAGTAAAGGCAGAAGAGCCTGCAGCTAAAGCAGCCGAAGAAGTAAAGGCAGAAGAGCCTGCAGCTAAAGCAGCTGAAGAAGTAAAGGCAGAAGAGCCGGCAGTGGAGGCAGCTGAAGAAGTAAAAGCAGAAGAGCCGGCAGTGGAGGCAGCTGAGGCAGAAGAAGCGGCGGTTACGGTGGAGGCGTTTGACGAAACGCCGAGAAGAAGCGTGGTGTTCATTGGTTCCGAATGTTATCCATTTGTAAAAACCGGTGGTTTGGGTGATGTAATGTATGCGCTTCCCAAGGCATTGATTGAACGGAACTGTGATGTAAAGGTTATTCTTCCACGTTACAAATGCATTCCACAGAAGTATCAGGAAAAGATGGTTTACAGAGGATCCTTCGATATGGATCTGTGCTCCGACGGACGTAGATTTTATGTGGGAATCATGGAATATGTCTGGGACGGCGTTGTATATGATTTCATTGATAATGAAGAATTTTTCAGCAGTGGAAATCCATATATCAGCTTAGTGGATGATATTCCGAAATACTGCTATTTTGCAAAAGCTGCATTGGCTGCGTTGAACTTTATGGATTGGACCCCGGATATCATTCATTGTCATGACTGGCAGGCAGCGTTGGTTCCCGTATATCTGAGAACGTTGTTTGAGAATACCAAATTGTCTTCGGCAAAAACGATTCTGACGATCCATAACCTGCGATTCCAGGGTATTTTTAATGTCCCGACGATCCAGTACTGGACGGGACTTCCGGATTATGTATTTAATAAGGATGCCTTAAAAGAGGGCTACGATGATGCCAATATGATGAAGGGTGGCCTGACCTATTCGAACATTATCACTACGGTTAGCGCTACTTATGCAGACGAGATTCAGACGGCATACTATGGAGAACATCTGGATGCACATTTAAGATATCATGCCGGTAAATTAAGAGGTATTGTAAATGGTATTGATTATGAGATCTGGGATAGCAGCACAGACCCCAAATTATATGCAAATTATGATATAACTGATGTTATCGAAAAGAAGAAAGAAAACAAACGGAATCTGCAGGAAGAATTGGGTCTGGTTCAGGATGACGGCAAGTTTGTCATCGGATTGATCTCCCGTCTGACGGACCAGAAAGGTCTGGATTTGGTCAATGCGATTATTCCGCAGGTAATGGATGAACATACACAGCTTGTAGTTCTGGGTACTGGCGATGCAATCTATGAGGATTCTTTCCGCTATTATGAGAATGCGTATAAAGGAAATGTATGCTCTAACATTATGTATGATGAGGCGAGAGCACATAAAATTTATGCTGGCGCCGATGCATTTTTGGTACCGTCTCAGTTTGAGCCATGCGGTTTAACCCAGTTGATTGCTATGCATTATGGTACCATCCCCATTGTACGTGAGACCGGCGGCCTGAAAGACACCGTAGAACCATATAATATGTATGAAAATACCGGAAATGGTTTCACCTTTGATAACTATGACGCAGGATTGCTGCTGGATGCCATCAACAGAGCAAAGACCTTGTACTTTACCAATCGTGAGTGCTGGGATCAGATGATTCACAGAGACATGGAGAAAAACTTCTCCTGGGATAACTCCGCAAAACAGTATAAAGATTTGTACCTGGAATTGACGGCATGGTAGGAGTAAAACGCAAATAACATAAATGCTGGAAATAGCAAAAGGGAATTCTGATATCAGAATTCCCTTTTGTGATGCAGGAGCGTACTTCCTGCTGTTATAAAGAGTGGTTCATAAAATCAGGATTCTTTGCTATCCACCTTTAACGGGGTAACTTCTTCTGCCCGGAACACATAACCACAATCACAGGCAGCATCCTCTATGATTTTTCCGCGGGTAGTGAAAACCTCTACTTCTTTGCCGCATTTGGGGCAGATCCGATCCTCGGAAATCGGGGTTCTGTGAATGCTTTCGCAGCCATCCATAACTGACATATGCTCGTCCTCCTTTTCTGCTATGGAATCGTAAATCGTTTGTTACTTATAGTATACGAACAGAAAAGTTGGGTGTCAACGGCTTTTGCCCGGTGTTTTTTCAAATTTCTACCTATGTTATATAACCATTTAGTCATAAGTTGCTTTAGCAGCGGCTGGCCCTTGAAAAAGGCGGGCCGTGGCCTGGATGGCAAAATAGTTACATGTTTATGGGCGGAAATTTGATAAAGATCTTGCGAAAGGTGAATAAACACAATATAATAGACATGTCTTTTTTCAGAGTGAATTGCAAATATGAAGGAGTTAAGATTATTATGGAAGTAATGTATAAGAGTACTCGTGGAGATAATACGGCTGTGACTGCATCTCAGGCGATTTTGAAGGGCTTATCTGAGGATGGCGGTCTGTTTGTTCCCGATCAGATTCCTGCATTGGATCTTACGGTGGAGCAGATGGCCGGTATGAGTTATCAGGAACTGGCTTACAAAGTGATGAGTCGTTTTCTGACTGACTTTACAGAAGAAGAGTTGAAATCCTGTATTGAAAAGGCCTATGATGAGAAATTTGATACGAAGGAAATCGCTCCCTTAAAGCAGGCAGATGATGCCTGGTTCTTGGAGTTATTCCACGGTTCAACCATTGCGTTCAAAGATATGGCATTATCCATTTTGCCCCATCTTTTGACTACCGCTGCGAGAAAGAACCATAGTACAAATGAAATTGTCATCCTGACAGCCACTTCCGGTGATACTGGTAAGGCAGCCATGGCGGGCTTTGCTGATGTGCCTGGTACCAAAATTATCGTCTTTTATCCAAAGGGAGGCGTAAGCCCCATTCAGGAAAAACAGATGGTTACGCAGAAAGGGGAAAATACATATGTCGTATCCATTCGCGGTAATTTTGATGACGCCCAGTCCGGTGTTAAGAGGATTTTTAACGATGCAGCGATAAAGGAAGAACTGGCGGCTGCCGGTTATCAGTTTTCTTCCGCGAATTCTATCAATATTGGCCGTTTGGTTCCCCAGATTGTGTACTATGTATATGCCTATGCTTCGCTATATAGAAAGGGAGAAATTACAGAGGGCGAAGAAATCAATGTAGTTGTTCCCACCGGTAATTTCGGAAATATTCT
>CAYRTA010000130.1:0-6606 GCA_964427045.1 uncultured Hoministercoradaptatus sp.
GTATTTCTGTGAATATACAGCTGTCTTGAAGTTTCTGAAACATTCAGACTATTCTCAAAGAACTTATTAATGGTTGTGAGGGTTTCCTCATCAAAATCATCCGGTGACTTATTTTCAAAGATTTCCTTTATAAACATCTTACAAAGCGGAATCGGAAGCTGATAAATCAGGCGGCCAATACCCAGGGAACTGTAGGCGATAATCTGTTTTTCATTGAAGAAAATCTTACCTACATCCAATGCCATTCTGGCTTCTTTGTAAGATCTGGAGACTTCTTTTAATTCTTTTACAATCGTACCGTAAGCTACGTGGATTCCGGCATCATTGTTTCCCCATACCGCATGCAGGATATTAACAGCAATCTTCTCCATCTGCTCATATCCTTCGCCGTCGCCCACTTCTTTTACGATAATAATACTCTTCTCATCAACAGCCGTGATAAAATCACCGCTCTTGCCCTGGAAAATATTTTTCACACTTTCCAGCGCATTATAATCCTTGCCCTGGCCTGTTTCCAGTATAAATACAACCCTGCGCATCTCCACATCTATGTGAAGTTTCTTTGCGCGGTTATAAATATCCACCAGTAAAAGGTTATCCAGCAGCAGGTTTTTAATAAAATTATCTTTATCAAAACGCTCTTTATAAGCAACAAGCAGGTTTTGAATCTGAAATGCTGCCATCTTACCTACCATATACACTTCTTCATTCCCTGCTCCGGCAATCAGTACATATTCCAGGCGATTTTCATCATAAATTTTATAAAACTGGTAACCGTGGACCACCTGACTGTCCGCTTGTGATTCCGCAAAGTTCATAATCTCCGGACTACCAAACTCATAGTCCTGCAGCGTAGCCGCCAGTACTTTTCCTTCCGGATCCGCCACAATAAAATCAACTTTGGAAATTCCTTTCAAGCCATCGATCGTGCTTTGAAGTATCTGGTTTGAAATCATTTTTTTACCCTCTTTCAGTATATATAGTTTGTTGCTTCATTTGTATCCCCAAGAACCCAAAGTCTCTTATCCTATATTTTAATATACTTCACAGAAAAAATAAAGCAAAATTGTAATAAATTTGTAATTATTAATCAATGTTCCTCCAATTGTTTCATTAAATACCGTCCTACAATTCTGGAAAAATTAGAAATATCCCGGATATAGGCAAAATCCTTGCCAAAAATCTTTTTCTCTGCTTCCAGGTCTTTCTCCTCTCCGGCAAAGACTCCCAAAACCGAAACACCCAGGTTACGAAGCTTCCGCACCTCCGTACCGGTATCCCGTACCGCGTAGCTGCCATAATAAGGTTCCGGATTTCTGGCATTGGGCCGGTTTAAGATCACATCATAGGGACGCCCGTCGCTTAACACGATCAGAATCTTATGTTCTTCCTCCCGTTCCAGAAGTCCCTGGGCCGCCGCCCTGAGTGCCAGACCGTCCCGGTTATTGGAAGAAGTCGTGAAAGAAAAAATCTTCTCATTGGCCGAGGCCGGTTCATCATATTCCCGGAAACGCTGCATAATCGTATAATCCCAGAAGGTACAAAAACTCATGACCCGGTGAGGAATGCCTGCCCTGCTCAACGCTTCCATAATAATATAAGCCTGCAGAGCTACCCGCTCCTGACGCACCCGCTGGGAACCGCTGGCATCGATCAGGATGTCCACCACAAAGGCATGGTCATCCTGCTTCTGTATCTGGGAAAACAGCCTGGCATCCTGACTGCGCCCCACCTTCCAGAGCCGTTCCGGTTTCAAAATTCCCCGGTCAGAAAGCACTTCCGTCTCTTCGCGGCGCATGGTGATGGCCTTTTTCAAAAAATCCGTCAAAATAGCAATATTATGTTTTACGGCCCTGTGGTTATCATAGTACGCATATTTATTTTTATCCCGCTGTTTTCTGGCATATTCCAACTGATAATTACGCTGTACGGGATTTGCCAAAATTCCGTCGGTAAAATACAATCCGCAATCACTATGGATACCACGGCAAAGCTGAAAATTCAGCCTTTTTTCTTCCAGGGGCTGCAGATAGGTTTTCCCGAAGTTCAGTTCAATATAGGAATATACCTTTTTTAATTGTTCTTCGGAGACCACTACCCGTTTGTGAGCCCGATTAGGTTTTTCTTCCTGCCCTTCCTCCGGCAGACCCGTGGCCGTCATCTGCTGGCTCATCTGATCCAGATATGCTTCAAAGTTCTCCTCATACATCTCTTCCGTCAGAAAATCCCGCCAGTCAAATTCCGTCAATTCCTCCAGCGTTACTGAGAGTACTCTCTGCAGGTCTCCGTAAGTGGAAACAAAACCGGGATCGATCCATCCATTATAGCACTCGTCAATCTTTTGAATGACTTCCATTGCCGTACCCGCATGACTTAGCGTTTCCAGACTGTCCATCTGCCGGCGATAGATATCCTGGTCACGTTCCTCTCCTGTCAAGGCAGCCCGCATCAGGGCTATTTTCAAACGGCCCAGCCGTTTATGAAGGAGGGATTCATACTCATTTTCCAACAGATATTCATATGCCTTTTGGCGGATCCCCTCCACACCTTTCCGTTCTTTGGCGATGCGCGCCCCTACTGCCGATTCCATGCAAAGCTGGGCGATTTCCATCAAAGCGGCCTCATCCGCTCCCAGATAAACTTTCTTAACCAAATACAGACTGACCGCTTCACGGTCAAAGTATTTGGCAAAGGCTCCCTGTTTGACGCCATCGTACAGAGCGATATATTTATTTTTCAAAAATCCTTCCACATCCGGTCTGGCTTCCAGGGTATAGTCGCCGCAGACAGTCCAGATCAGATTTTTCATTCGGTTGGCTATTTCCAGCTGCTGTTCTTCCATTACACACTCCCGGGATTATAGATCAAACACATCCTGCCAGGTCCATGCTTCGGGAATCCGGGTCATTACCACGTCATCCACAATCTCTTTTTCAAAGGAATCAAAGCACTTATTAATGACGCCCATACGAACGGCAGCCAGTGGGCTAAGCCCCTGGCGTATAGTCCGAAGGGCAGCCAAAATTCCACGAAGATCCAGCGGTTTCGTGGAAATTTCACCGTTTTCCGCCTTCTTTTGCAAATCCAGAAACAGTCCGGTAAACTGTTCCAGGGCCGTCCGTTTTGCCTGCGGAAAGGATACGGTAAAAATCTTTTCCAAAGTCTCTTCCGTCTGAGGCGGCATATCAATGACCAGGAAACGGGAAACCAATGCTTCATTCAGTTCCTTCGTTCCTGCGTAACCGTAATTCATTGTCCCGATAAACCGGGCCGCCGGATGAAGATCAATCTTATCATATCCCGGCACGTCGATACTCCGGCGATAATCCAGCGTCGCATGCAGCACGGACACCGCATCATTTTTCGCCATATTAATCTCGTCCAAAATGCCAAAGCCGCCGTACTCGGCACACTGATAGATACTGCCCTTCCTGAGACGTACCTCATTATCCACAAAGGTATCCGTGCCGATCAGTTCTGCGCTTCCCGTATTCACATGGAAAGACACATTATACGTGGGCCTTCCGAAAATCCAGGCCAGATTTTCCGCCAGCACATTTTTGCCGGTGGCTTTGGCCCCGGATAAGAGCAGATTTTCCTGCTGCAGCAGGGCCGCGATTCCCATCTCCAACAGTTCTTTTCCATAAAACGGCATCAGCGGCCGCGTCACACGATAGCGGACTTTATCTTCCACCGGATATTGGCCGCGGAATTTTTCTACCTCCCGAATTAACAGCGGATTTACGTCCTGAGCCTCCAAATAATCAGAAAACCTCATCTTATCGCCTCCTGGTACCTTATTTCATTCATAAATTGTTCATTTATCCTTTAAAATACATTCATTCATGTATCATGAATTTTTCATTTCTCTCTTATATAATACTATTATCAGATGAGAGATACAATTATACTTTTAGATAACCTTTTCATAATAATGCCAGGTAAATAGTTTACCTGGCATCCTCCTTTTTATGGACTATACCTGAAACATCAAATCACCGTAAGAAGGCATAGGCCACACTTCTTTATCCACAATCATTTCCAATTCATCAATGGGACGGCGCAATGTTTCCATAGCCGTACAAACTTCCTCATAATAGTAACGGGCCTGTTTTTCCCTTTCCTCAACGGAAGCCGCTTTTTCTGTCTTTTGTTTCAAAACCCGCAGCGCATCGTTGGTTTCCGTCAGCAGACGGGAAATAGAACTTAACAATTCTGTCTCCACAAAGGTATCCACAACGCCAACCTGTTTCACAGAATTAATCGTATCCGCCAGCGAACGAATATACCGAATGACCGCCGGAATAATTTGTTTCGATGTAATATCAATCATGGCACGCGCTTCCACATTGATCACTTTAGAATAATTTTCATATTTTACTTCTGCACGGGATTCCAATTCGGTTCTGTTAAAGACATGGAACCGCGCAAACAAATCAATGGCCTTATCCGTAGTCAGTGCCGGAATGGCATCTACCATAGAAGGAATGTTGGGCAGTCCTCTTCTGGCCGCTTCTTCTACCCACTCTTCGGAGTAACCATTTCCATTAAAGATGATTCTTTGATGCTCCACACAGTTATCACGGATAATTTTATGCAGCGTCTCTTCAAAATTATCTGCCTTTTCCAGAATATCGCTGGCCTCACTGAAGGCCTCGGCCACAATTGTATTCAATACGATATTGGGTGAAGCAACCGAATCCTTGGAACCTACCATACGGAATTCAAACTTATTTCCCGTAAAAGCAAAAGGCGAAGTGCGGTTTCTGTCCGTCGCATCCTTGGCCAGATTGGGCAGCGTCGTCACACCGGTCAGCAGTTTGCCGCCTTTTATGCTGTGATCGGCCGTACCATAATCCAGCAGCTGTTCCACAACATCCTCCAACTGATCGCCCAGATAGACGGAGATGATCGCCGGCGGCGCCTCATTGGCTCCCAGACGATGGTCATTGCCTACATCGGAGGCCGATTCCCGCAGAAGATCGGCGTGACGGTCCACAGCCTTCAAAATACAGCTAAGTACCAGCAAAAACTGAATATTCTGGTGCGGTGTCTTACCTGGATCCAGCAAATTGATGCCATCATCGGTCACCAGCGACCAGTTGTTATGTTTACCAGAACCGTTTACTCCGGCAAAAGGTTTTTCATGAAGCAGACATTTCATCCCATGCTTTCTGGCAACCCGCTTCATCGTCTGCATAATAATCTGATTATGATCTACCGCAATATTGGCCGGCGCATAGATCGGCGCCAGTTCATGCTGGGCGGGGGCCACTTCATTGTGCTGAGTTTTGGCCGATACACCCAGCTTCCAAAGTTCCTCGTTCAGATCTTTCATAAATCCGGCCACCTTATGACGGATTGCTCCAAAATAATGATCATCCATCTCCTGGCCTTTTGGCGGCATAGCGCCAAACAGAGTGCGGCCCGTATAGACCAGATCTTTTCGTTCCATAAACTTCTCGTCGTTGATCAGAAAATATTCCTGCTCCACACCAACGGAAGGTACCACCTTCTTAGAAGTGGTGTTTCCAAATAACCGGATCAAACGCAGGGATTCCTTATTAATCGCTTCCATGGAACGCAGAAGCGGCGTCTTCTGATCCAGTGCATCACCTGTATAGGAACAAAATGCCGTAGGAATACACAACGTTGCTCCTGCCGCGTCCTGGCGGACAAAAGCCGGCGACGTACAATCCCAGGCCGTATAACCTCTGGCTTCAAAGGTTGCACGCAGTCCGCCGGATGGAAAAGAAGAAGCATCTGGCTCACCCTTGATCAACTCCTTACCGGAAAAACTCATGAGGACCTTACCGTCCGGCTTTGGCGCCGTAATAAAAGCATCGTGCTTTTCCGCGGTCACACCCGTCAACGGCTGGAACCAATGGCTATAATGGGTCGCTCCCTTTTCAATTGCCCACTCTTTCATCTCATGGGCAACCACATCCGCGATTTCCAGCGTCAGTTCTTTTCCTTCCTCAATCGTCTCTTTCAGTTCCTTATATACCTTTTTGGGAAGCCGCGCCTGCATTACAGAATCGTTGAAAACATTTTCTCCGAAAATATCAACTACGTTTACATACTCACTCATTTTACTTACCCTCTCAAAAATATATGATGTTCTCCGATGCCAGATAACCATTTTCCATGACAGGAAAAAGCAGTCCGCTTTCTCCATAAGTGGACTGCTTTTTTACTTGTAATCAATCAAAAATTATGCATCAAGCCTTGTCTACAGAACCGAACAGTTCCATTTTTTCCTTAACAGTAGCTTTGATAGCTGCAAAACCAGGAGCCAGAAGTTTTCTTGGGTCATAGCCTTTGCCCTGCTCATCTTTTCCAGCTTCAATGTATTCACGGGTAGCTGCTGCGAAGGACAGCTGGCACTCTGTATTTACATTGATCTTAGAAACACCAAGATCAATGGCTTTCTTAATCATATCAGCCGGGATACCAGTACCACCATGAAGTACTAACGGCATATCACCGGTCAGCTGCTGGATTGCATCCAGAGTCTCAAAACTCAGACCTTTCCAGTTTGCCGGATATTTGCCGTGGATGTTACCAATACCTGCTGCCAGGAAATCGATACCCAGATCAGCGATC
>CAYRTA010000131.1:0-6427 GCA_964427045.1 uncultured Hoministercoradaptatus sp.
ATCACATTTTTATTAGAGTTTTAGTGATAACCAATCACGCTTTTATTATATGCTAAAATCTAAAAAAATACAATCTCAATCAAAAAATGGACGCAAATGCTACTTATAGAGAAAAAATGAATGGATATGCTGCCATGTTTCTTTATTCGCCCTCGTAATATTTTACAGTGCCTTCTTAAATTCCTTCTTGCCTTTAAGACCAATCTTCAGACCGAAATTATCAAGTCAGCCGTAGAGTTCGCAGACGGATATTTTCGGGTTACGTCCAGTCAAACTACCGGGAAACTCAAGTTTACTATTGACAGAGCAAAAACATAGTTTTAAACTAAATATTATGTATAGATTATGCATATGGATACTTGCATAGGAGGAGATAAGTTATGGAAATTAAGTTTATCAAAAGAGATCAGTTGAAAGAGAAACCAGATCAGACCAAACTGGGATTTGGAAAGATTTTTACAGATTATATGTTCATGATGGACTATGATGAAGGAATTGGCTGGCACGATGCAACGATTCTGCCTTATGGTCCCATTTTGATGGATCCGGCTACTGTAGTACTGCATTACGCTCAGGAGACCTTTGAAGGGTTAAAGGCTTATAGAAGAGCTGACGGACAGATTCAGTTGTTCCGTCCGGAGATGAATGCGAGACGTATGATTAATTCCAATAGACGTCTGTGTATGGCTGAACTTCCGGAGGACATGTTCATAGAGGCAGTAAATGAACTGGTAAAAGTGGAGCAGGATTGGGTTCCATCCGAGCCGGATACCTCTCTTTACATTCGTCCGTTTACGTTTGCCTGTGAATCTTCTCTCGGCGTTCATAAAGCAAAGGCTTATAAATTTATGATCGTTCTGTCTCCGGTAGGCGCTTATTATGAAGAGGGTCTGGATCCGGTTAAGATTATGGTAGAGGATGAATATGTTCGTGCCGTACAGGGTGGTACTGGTTTTACCAAATGCGGCGGAAACTATGCTGGTTCTATCATCGGACAGGTGAAGGCAGAGAAGTATGGCTGTGCACAGGTACTGTGGCTGGATGGCGAGACCAAGACCTATGTAGAAGAAGTAGGCTCTATGAATATCATGTTTAAAATTGACGGCGAAATCTATACCGCTCCTATCGAGGGTACCGTACTTCCGGGGGTAACCCGTGATTCTATTCTCCATATTTTGAGAGACTGGGGTTATAAAGTACATGAGGAGAAGCTGTCTGTTCATGATTTGATGAAGGCTGGAAGAGAAGGCAGACTGGAAGAGGTATACGGAACTGGTACTGCAGCAGTTATCTCACCGGTAGGCGGACTGGTTTATAAGGGAGAAGAAGTTACTGTGAACAATTTCCAGATTGGCGAACTGACCCAGAAGCTGTATGATTATCTGACTGGTATCCAGTGGGGTAAGGTAGAAGATAAATATGGCTGGACCAGACTGGTAAAATAAATATAATAGAAGGATGAGGACAAGGTTGCTGCACACAGATGGCAGCAGCCTTTTTTATTTCAGCAGGCGGAGAATCCTGCGTGCAGGATTCTTTTTTGACGCTGCCTGGCGGGCAAAAGTTACAGGTAATCTGGATGAAGAACAATAATAAAATGAATCAAAATCAAACGCCATTATTGGATGGAATTGTAGAATATACGAAGGAAGCCCCGGCTTATTTTAAAATTCCCGGTCATCGTTATGAGCGTGGCATCAGTCCCCGCTGGCGGCAGTACACAGGGGATGGTATTTTCCGCTTTGATCTGACGGAAGCGGAAGGTCTGGACGATCTTCATTGTCCGCAGGGAATTATTGCCAAGGCCCAGGAATTGGCGGCAGAGGTATTTAGCGCCCGGGCCAGTTATTTTTTGGTAAATGGGACGACTTGCGGCAACGAGGCCATGGTGTTAAGCTGCGCCAAAGAGGGGGAGAAAATCATGGTTCCCCGAAATGCCCACAAATCGGTGCTGATGGGGCTTATTATGAGCGGGGCAGTTCCGGTTTATCTCATGCCGGAATATGAAGAAAAATCAGGTCTTGGCGGCAGTATAACGCTGCAGGCTGTGGAGAGAGGCTTTCTGGAACATCCCGATTGCAAAGGGGTATTTTTGGTAAGTCCGACCTATTACGGCGTGTGCAGCGATATTGCGGCAATCGCCGGGATTTGTCACCGTCATCAGGCGCTTCTTCTGGTGGATGAGGCCCATGGCGGTCATTTATATTTTCATGAAAAGACTGAGGGCACATGGGATCTTCCCAGGGGGGCCATCCTGCAGGGCGCCGATCTTTGTGTCCAGAGTATGCATAAAGTGACAGGTTCCCTGACCCAAAGTTCCCTTCTTCATGTGGGAAGTGACCGGGCAGACCGGGGGCTGCTGGAAGAAAATCTGCGGATGGTGCAAAGTACCAGCCCTTCTTATCTGCTTATGACATCGCTGGATGCTGCCCGTTATGAGCTGGCCCTGCATGGGCCGGAGATGTTGGGAAGGGCGTTGAAACTGGCAGAAGATGCCCGCGGAAAAATCGGACAGATACCGGGATTGGCCTGTTACGGAAAAGAGGTGCTGGGGGAAAAAATTCATGATTTAGATCTGACCAGGCTGGTGATTTCAGCTTCGGATTTGGGAATCAGTGGTTATGAATTAGCGGACTGCCTGTATGAACAGTATCATGTAGGTGTGGAATTGGCGGATGAAAAGAATGTGGTCGCTATCGTTACCTATGCCAATGAAGAGAGAGAATTGGAACAATTAACGGAAGCGCTGGCCGATATTAGCCGCCGGATCAGGAAGGGAGAGAAAAAGACTTCCGGTCCTGCAATTTCCCTTCCGCTTTGTACTTTGCCGGATATGATATATACACCCCGCCAGGCTTATTTTGCGAAAAAGAGTACGGTTGACTGGAACGATGCAGTTGGCAAGATTTCCGGCGAATCGTTTGTGCCTTATCCGCCGGGAATTCCTTTGCTGTATCCGGGAGAACGTATCAGCCGGGAAATCTGGCAATATATGGATGCTTACCGGAAAAAGGGCTATCATTTTCATGGCCCGGCGGACCGGACACTTTCCAAAATCCGCATTATTTCGGAATAAGCAGTGATGTAGTAACCGCTTACATAAATTACGAAATCGGCTTGTGCCGTTTACAGGAGTTATGTTACAATGAAATTACGATAGGGAGGTTGATCATTTGAAACTGATATCATGGAATGTCAACGGGCTGCGGGCCTGCGTGACAAAAGGATTCGTGGAGTATTTCCGTCAGGCTGATGCGGATATTTTCTGTATACAGGAAAGTAAACTGCAGGCAGGACAGATAGACCTTGATTTGGATGGTTATTATCAGTATTGGAATTATGCGGTGAAAAAGGGATATTCGGGAACCGCCATTTTTACGAAAACAGAGCCGCTTTCTGTCCGCTATGGCATAGACATCGAGGAGCATGATCAGGAGGGACGTGTCATAACACTGGAATATCCGTCCTTTTATATGGTAACCGTATATACGCCTAATTCACAGAATGAACTGGCACGTCTTCCTTACCGGATGAAGTGGGAGGATGATTTTCTTTCTTATCTGAAGAAATTAGAGGAAACAAAGCCGGTGGTATTTTGCGGAGACTTAAATGTGGCACATAAAGAGATCGATTTAAAAAATCCTAAGACAAACCGCCGGAATGCCGGATTTACGGATGAGGAGAGGGCAAAGTTTACTGCTTTGACGGAAGCGGGATTTATTGATACGTTCCGTTATTTTTATCCTGATCAGGAACAGATCTATTCCTGGTGGTCTTACCGGTTCCGGGCGCGGGAGAAAAACGCCGGATGGCGGATTGACTATTTTTGTGTATCCAAAAGCCTGGAGGATAAATTGGTGGATGCGAAGATTCACACGGATGTCATGGGTTCTGATCATTGTCCGGTAGAATTGGATTTAGATGTAAGTTTTGATATGTAAAGTAGTGGCTGTTGGATTGAAGGAATGTCGGTAAAGATAACGGCCTGGCAGGTAAAACAGCGGAGGTAAAAAGTACGAATGGATAAGGGAACGAAAGCCTGGAGTATCCGGCAGGGAGACCCAACCAAGATGGGCGCCAGCCGGACCATAGATGGTTATAATTTTGCGTTGGAATTGAAAGATCAGACGACGCCACTGGAATTACTATTTTACAAAAAAGGGGAGGCCGAACCGGAACAGGTTATTCCGCTTTCCCGGGAATATCAGACAGGCAATATCGTGTCTGTGACGGTCAGACACACGGGTTTACATCGCTATGAGTATGTTTGGAAACAAGGAGAGACTTTATTAGAAGATGTCTGCGCTCCGGTATTATATGGCACGCTGCCATTTGGAACGAAGGCGGAGCCGGAGCAAAGATTACGGGGCGGTGTGCTGAAAGAGGCGGCGCCAGCGCCCTTGAAGGAATATATCCCTTATGAAGATATGATAATTTATAAGGTACATGTCAGAGGTTATACCATGGAAAAGCATGCCGGAGTGAGAAAACGGGGAACTTTCCGGGGACTGGAGGAGAAGCTTTCCTATATTCAGTCGCTGGGTATGACTTCTCTGGAACTTATGCCGGCCTATGAATTTCTGGAATATCCCCGTTTACCAAAACGGCCGTCCAAATACAAGGGACCAATGGAAAAGAAGGAGCATCTCAATTTCTGGGGTTATACGGATGGGTATTATTTTGCGCCGAAGCGTGCCTATGCTGCCACAAGTTCGCCGGAAAGTGAATTGAAGTCTTTGATTACGGCCCTTCATGAACGTGGCATGGAATGCTTGATGGATTTTTATTTTCCGGATCAGATTGCCCCGGGCCGTGTGCTGGATATTCTTCATTTTTGGAAGACAGAATATCAGATTGATGGATTTGTGCTATTTGGAAGCGGGGCCTGGATTGAATTGATTGCCAGGGACGCCCTGCTTGGAGATACGAAGATTCTCTGTCCGGGTTTTGATGTGCAGCGGCTTTATGGGGAGCAGCGCCCTTCGGTTCGGCGGCTGGCCGAATATCATTGTGGATTTCAGGATGCTATGCGCCGCTTTTTGAAGGGCGACGAATCCCAGATAAATAGTTTATTCCACTTTACCAGGGAAAATCCGTCAACGCATGGCGTCGTTCATTATATGGCAAATCATGATGGATTTACATTGGCTGATCTGGTATCCTATGACTATCGCCATAATGAGGCAAATGGGGAAGAAAACCGGGATGGAAACACCTATAATTATAGCTGGAACTGCGGGGAAGAAGGAGAAACAAAGAAGCGGAAGATCAAAGCCCTTCGTTTAAGGCAAATGAAGAATGCTATGATGCTTCTTTTCCTGTCCCAGGGTACGCCCCTGATCTATGGCGGCGATGAGTTTGGCAACAGCCAGCAGGGTAATAATAATGCGTATTGCCAGGATAATGAAATCGGCTGGGTGGACTGGAGTAAGGCAAAGCGGTATGCGGAGTTGACAGAGTGTGTCAGAACATTGACTGCATTTCGAAAGGCTCATCCGATTTTGCATATGCCGTATGAATTGCGCACTGCGGACTATAAAGCCTACGGCTGGCCGGAAATATCCTGCCATTCTGAGCGGGCATGGTTCGCCAATACGGAAAGTACCTGCAGGGAAGCCGGAATTTTGTACTGCGGTGCTTATGCCCAAAAGGCAGATCAGACTCCGGATGATTTTATTTATGTGTTATATAATATGTACTGGGATAAAAAGAGCATTGCATTGCCTATTCTTTCAGAAGGGATGCATTGGTATCCGGTACTGGATTCTCAGGGCCTGGTCAGCAAAGAACCAATACCATCGGAAGATAAGATGAGAGAAATCGATGCAAGAACTATTCAGGTTTTGGTGGGACGTAAATAGGCGTATGCGGGGCCTGGTGAAATATAAAATATAAATAGAAATTTGTTTTAAGATTGAGAGATGGAATGAGCAAGATGAATTATCAGAATTATCTGGGACATTTTAAGACGATTACTACCCATAAGTTACTGGTTATGAAATATTGTTTTCGTGTCGGCCTTTACAAGCAGGGGCTATTGCATGATTTGTCCAAATATGCTCCCACAGAGTTTCTGGCGGGCGCCCGCTATTATCAGGGAACCAGAAGTCCCAATAATGCGGAACGGGAGGCAACGGGGCGTTCTTTGTCCTGGCTTCATCATAAGGGAAGAAATAAGCATCATTTTGAATATTGGGTAGATTACGGTATTAATGCCGAACATATTCTGGCCGGTATGCCTATGCCGAGAAAATATATTGCGGAGATGGTTATGGACCGCATTAGCGCATCCCGAAATTATCATCCGGACACATATACGGATAAATCGCCTTTGGAATATTATAATAAGGGAAAAGATGCCCTGTGGTTTATCCATGAGGATACGAAGCTGCAGTTGGAGTATTTACTGAAGATGCTGGCCATACGG